>JAPOLW010000216.1 GCA_029976905.1 bacterium
GGCATCGGGCCTCTCCTCGAGAAGCGCAAGCGTTCCGCCCGGTCTCGGAGGCAATACGTTCTCGAGCGCGCGGGCCCGTTCGAGGAGATCGTCGCGGCCCGACTCGTGCAACCGCGCCAGCACCGCATTCCGCTTCTCGGGGGGGAACCGGGTTCCCTCCGGGTAGATCAGCACCCCTTCGCTCGGCCCTAGATCGCGGGTGAGCGCGCGGACGCGTCCAATCTCCGACTCGCTGTCCTGTCCTCCCCGTTCGACGAAACAATTCGGGAGACGCTGCCCCACGATGTCGAGGCAGGGATCCCAGAGGAGTTCACGCTTGAGAACGTATCGCAACCGATGGCCATGCCGACCCGCCAGGTAGACCGCCGACAAGAGCGTATCACCGACGCTCACATGCCGAACGAGAAGCAGGAAGGGGCCACTTCCCGGGGGAACCGCGTCGTCCCCGTCGACTTCGATCTTCAGCCCAAAGAGTCCCCGGGCGCCCGCGAGCAGCGTCGAGGCCCACCACGTCTGCAAGCGGTAGTGGGAGGCCAGCCAGATCTCCTCCTTGTGGTGGCGTGTCCAACCGTAGCGGAGCCAGAGCCACAAACTCGACAGGATGCCGAGCACTTCGCAGGCAAAGTAGTGGGTCGCGAAGAGATAGGCGCGCGTCAGGGCAAGTGGCGTCCGCCGGATCAGGTCCGACGTGACGAGGATCGGAAGAAGAAGAGGCAGCGCCCCGACGAAGAGGCCCAGTGCAAGGGCGAAGGCCGGTACGGTCACGGCGCGTCGCACCAACCGTCGAAGCAATGGAGGCAAACGGTTCGACCTACGCTCAGGCCGGGAAGAACGCCGGCCACACCACGGCGTCGAGCACCGCCGTCTGGAAGGCGAAGGCGACCGCCCCGACGATCGCGAGGATCCGACCGGTCCGCGACCCTGCGGGATTCGCGGACGCTACGGCCGCGATGAGCGCGACCGAGGCGATGCCGACCGCGAAGAGGACCAGGCGGATGGCGAGCCAAAGACCCGCACCTGGGGTGTCGATCATCTGGAACGTGAGCGGCATCCACAGAGCCGACGGAACCAGGATCACCGCATAGATCAGCAAGAAGGCGCCGTATCCGTAGCGCCCGAAGACGCGCACCTGCTCGGGATCGAGCTGCCAGTAGACGTAGGGCGTGAACAGGAAATAGCCGCCCGCAGCCAGGAACATCGAGACCGTGTAGACCGGCTGCAGTCCTTCCGGGATTCCACCCCAGACAGCGCCGCTGGTCTCGGGGTGGGTCGCGATTCCGACCACGTAGCTTCCGAGAACGGCGATCCCACCGAGGATGTTGATCCACGTCAAGTGGAAACGCGCCCGCGAGGGAACCCCGTCTCCCGTTCGCTTCGAGGCCGTCGTCGTGGAGTTCATGAATCCCCCAGCAGTTCTTCCTTCAACGTTTCGTCCAGTGGGTGGCGACCAAGCCAGATCGCAAAGAGCGCATCGGCGAAATCCTCTCCCTCCACGATTCCGAGTGCTTCCCCGTTGAGTCCGAGCTCGGTACCCGCGCCCGGCAGATAGGTGAGGGTGTAGCGATCCCCCGGGGAAACATCTCGATAGAGCGAACCGAGAAGCTCGATGCGCGGGGAGAGGCGGTCGTACTCCGAGGAAACGACGTTGCGCGAGATTCCCTCTCGCGTCGCCCGCGCGAAGTCGGCCGCGGCAATCGACCAGAAATATTCGATTTCGAGTCGGCGGCCGACCCCCTGCCCGGGGACCCCACCCGCGGCCTCTGGTTCGACGTAGAGGGCAGCGACATAGGCTTTGAGAAAGAGCTTGTAGCGCAGGAGAGCCGCTCCGCGGAGCGCGAGATCGACGCCGTCGATGTGAACGAAAGGCGGGAAGTCGACCCCCTCCACGCGGATACGCGGAGCAGCGTCTTCTCCGGAGACCTTCGCGTCTCCCGGCGCGACGAGAAGGGTGAAAAGGCAGGCGACGGCGAGAGCACAAGGAGCCAGAGACGTCGGGTTCTTACCAACCGGCATCCCTGCATGGTATCCCGAGCCGCTGTTCCGTCAACGAAAGTCCTTGACAATCCCCAGCGATGCGGCAACCTCCCGCATGCAAAATCCTTCCAACGTTCGCCCCGGTGGACCGTCGTGAGCGTTCGCCGCGCCCTGCACTGGTTTCGACGCGACCTCAGACTCGCCGACAATAGCGCCCTGATCGAGGCCGCGCGCCGATTCGACGAGGTCGTTCCGGTGTTCATCTTCGACCCGCACCTACTGGGCGCCGACGACATCGGATCTGCACGGGTTCGCTTTTTGGTCGACTCCCTTGCGACGCTGCGCGCGGACCTCGACCAGCGCGGCGTGCCACTCCTCATCCGACACGGAGATCCGCGCACCATCCTCCCCGGGCTGGCCCGCGAAACGAACGCGTCGGCGGTTTTCGCAAACCGGGACTACGGACCCTACGGCCGCCGCCGCGACGCCGCCGTGGCCGAAGCCCTCGCGACGATCGGCGTCGCGTGGGAGGACCACGCCGACCTCCTTCTGGTGGAGCCGTGGGAGTGCCTCACCGGCGAGGGAAAGCCGTATACCGTCTTCACACCCTTCTCGCGCCGCTGGCGAAACATCCAGAAGTGCACACCCCAGCGCGCACCGCGTCTGCGCGCGGTTCCGGAAACGGTAACGCCCGGAAATCTGCCGACCGCCGAGGAGCTCGGGATGGGCGGCACCTCGGACATCCCGGCGGGGGGCGAAGCCCAGGCACGACGCCGCCTCCGTCGGTTCGCCGAACGACGCCTCGGCCGCTACGCTTCGGACCGGGACATCCCATCGATCGACGGAACGTCGGGCGTCTCGGTGGATCTCAAATTCGGAACCCTGTCGGCGCGCCAGGTGTTCGCGGCAGCGGCCGACTATGTCGGCCACGAGAGCATCGACCTCGATCCCGCCAAACCCGCCCCCTCGATGAACGCCGCCGAACGGGAGCGGCTGCGCGAGGCCGGCACCTTCGTCAACGAACTCTGCTGGCGGGATTTCTACCAGGCCGTGCTCTTCCACTTCCCCTCTGTGTTGCGGGGGGCCTTTCGGGAGCGCTTCCGCGACGTTGCCTGGCCCGAGGAACGCCCCGAGATCATCGACGCCTGGACCGAAGGACGCACCGGATTTCCCATCGTCGACGCCGGCATGCGGCAACTTGCGCGCCGAGGCTGGATGCACAATCGGCTGCGCATGATCACGGCCTCCTTTCTCGCCAAGATCCTGCTCGTCGATTGGCGGATCGGCGAGCGGGTCTTCATGCAACGGTTGGTGGATGGAGACGCGGCCGCCAACAACGGGGGATGGCAATGGTCTGCTTCGACCGGGACCGACGCAACGCCCTACTTCCGGATCTTCAACCCCTTGCTCCAGTCGAAGAAATTCGATCCGGAAGGGGTCTACATCCGCACCTGGGTTCCCGAACTGGCCGACGTCGAGGCACCCCTGATCCACGAACCCGCCCGCGATCCTGCAACGTTGGCCCGTACGGGATATCCCGCTCCCTGCGTAGACTACGCCGAGCGCCGCAAGCAGGCACTCGACCTTCTCGGCGCCGCCGGCGGGCCGGGTCCGGCCTCGCCCCGGCCTCGCCGCTCCGTCAAACGCGCGCGCTGAGTTCCCGCTTGAGGATCTTCCCGGTCGGATTGCGTGGCAACGCCTCGAGGAAGACGATGTCTCGCGGCACCTTGTAGCGTGCCAGGTTCGTCTTGACGTAGTCCTTCAGTGCGGGCTCGTCGACGGCCGCCCCCGTCTTCAGGACGACGAATCCCTTCAAGCGCTGCCCGAATTGCGGGTCCGGCACGCCGACCACCGCAGCCTCGATGACGTCGTCGTGGTTCGCCAGCAAATCCTCGACTTCGCGCGGAAAGACATTCTCTCCGCCGGAGATGATCATGTCGTCGTCGCGCCCGTCCACGAAGAGCAGATCGTGTTCGTCGAAGTGCCCGACGTCGCCGCTCGACATCAAGCCTTCGATGATCTCCTTGTTTCCGCCGCCGGTATAGCCGTCGAATTGCGCATCGTTGCGCACGAAGATCCGGCCCGTCTGTCCTCGCGGAAGCTCATGGCCCGCTTCGTCGAGGATCTTCACGGTGACCCCGCGCGGGGGACGTCCGGCGGTTCCCGGCGCGAGCCGGAGCTCATCGGGCATGGCGATCGAGGCGTGCGCGACCTCCGTGGAGCCATATAAGTTGTAGACGTTGTCTCCGAAGGTATCCATCCAGCGAAGCGCCAATTCTCCCGGGAGCGCGGATCCACTGGCCGCCACCATGCGCAGGGACGAGGTGTCGTACTTCGCGATCGTCTCGGATCCGAGCTCCAGAATCCGCTGCATCATCACCGGCACGACCGCGAGGCCCTCCGGACGCCACTCGCTGATCCCCCGAAGTGTCGCCTCGGGGTCGAAGCGACGTTGCAAGCAAAGAGTGCATCCGAATTGCGCACCGACCAGCAGGTGCATCCCTCCCCAACTGTGGAACGTGGGCGCAACGATGAAGGTCCGCATGCCCGCCCGAAAGGGGAGCCGACCGAGAAGGCCGACCAGCATGTCCATGGATTGCCGCTTCGGCTCGCGTTTTGCGCCCTTGGGCGTGCCGGTCGTGCCAGAGGTGAGGATGGTCACCCGGCCCGGCCGGGGGGGCGCTTCGACGTCGGCGGAATCGTGGGAAGCGCCGAGTTGGTCGATCGTCGTCTCAGGTGCTTCGTCGTCGCTCCAGGTGACGAAGCGGGTGAGTTCGGGAGTCCCCTGTTCGACGATCGAACGAAATTCCTCGTCGTAGAGGACGACGTTCACCCCCTCGCGCTGGCAGACCTCCTGGAGTTGCGGCGCGGCAAAACCCGTATTGAGAAGCAGGGTATTCGCTCCGAGTTTGTCGAGGCTGACCTGCGCGAGAACGAAGCCACGGTGATTGCGCGCAAAGAGTCCGACGCCGTCATTCGCCCGGACACCCGCATCCGCCAACGCGCGGGCGATCGAGTTGGTTGCTCGATCGACCTCGCCGTAGGTCATGGTGCCGCGGTCGTCGATGAGCGCCAGCGCGTCCGGATCACGCAACGCCCCCGCATGGAATCCCGCCGCGCTGGTCGAGCCGAATTTGCCGCTTGCCTTGGCCACGCTGCGCAGAAGGGCCGGGTTCAACAATCCCCCCCCACCGAGCACGGAAATGGCTTCCACCAGGCGCGAAAACGTCCCCCCGCGTCCCGTTCCTCGAAAACTCATGCCCTTGGGGTACTTGGGGAAATCCGCGGTGTCGAGACCGTCGTGCCGGGGCCGCCTCCGATTACCAGCGATCCCAGTGCAGGACCTCGTCGAGCGGCTTGCGATGCACGGGGCCGAAAGGTCGCGCGGGCCAGCCCAGCGCCACCATGACGCCCAGGATGACCTCGTCGGGCAACTCCAGGATCTCGCGCACGTCGGCTTCGGCCGCAACGTGGAAGGTCGTGAAGGTCGTCCCCAATCCAAGGGCGCGCGCCGCCACGATGAGGTTTTGCGCCGCCGGGTAGAGCGCCGCCGGTACCAGTTCGGCCCTCGGGCTCTGCGGGGGATAGACGGCCCGGCCGCAGACGAGGATGTGGACCGGGACCGCCTCGAACGTGTCGAGAAGGTGCCGGACGCCGGCGTACATCCGCTTCTCGGCGGGACTCGTGGCCTCCGCGAGCAGGACGTCGATGGCGGGGCCCATCCCTCGGCGGACCGCATCCCCCAGGCGCGCCTTGGCCGCCGCCTCCCGCAGGACGATGAAATCCCATCCCTGGCTGTTCCCGGGGTTCGACGCCCGCGTCGCGGCATGGACGACTTTTCGGATGACGTCGTCGGGCACCGGGTCGGGTTTGAGGTGACGCATGGCCCGACACGTCTCCATGGCCTCGAAGACGTCCATGGGATCCGGGTCTATTGGAAGCCGAGCGCGCGGTCGGCCGCGTCCGAGTCGAAGTCCTCGAACTGGATCAAGTTCATACGCGAGTAGGCTTCCCGCACACGCGGCGTGAGCAATCCCAGCTTCTTCAGATTGGGGACGATGCGTTGAAAGAGCATGCTCCGGAAGACCCGGCCCACCTCGGAGTTCAGAACGAGGTCATTCACCTCGTCGACCGGCCACCCCATGGCCATGGCGATCTCCTTGCCGACCAGCCGGTCCTTCATCAGTTCGGAGGCATAGATGATGAAGTCCTCGCGGTCCGCGAGCTCGGCGGAAGACATTTCGTCGTAGTAGTTGCGTAACGAAAGGACGCCGAAGGCGACGTGTCGCGACTCGTCGCGCATCACGTAGCGCAGCAATTCCTTGAGTAGGGGTTCCTGGCAGATCTGGAAGAGATTGCCGAAGGCCGCCATGGCCAGGCCTTCGATGAGGATCTGCATGCCGAGGTATTTGAAGTCCCAGCGACTGTCCTGAATCGTCGCATCGAGCAGCTCCTTGAGACTCTCGTTGATCGGCCACTCCCACTCGAGCTTCTCGCGCACGTAGCGACTGAAGACCTCGACGTGACGCGCCTCGTCCATGGTTTGCGAGCCAGCGTAGTATTTCGCCTCGATCCACGGGACGCCACCCACCAACTGGGACGCGACGATCAGAGCCCCCTGCTCGCCGT
>JAPOLW010000217.1 GCA_029976905.1 bacterium
ATCATCCATTTTGAACGACAAAAGCTTTTTTATTTAAAATCAGATAGAAAAATACATTATCAACTGAAATTCACTTATGTGGGGTTTTGGGGTTTTGGGGGGATCGGCTACGTTCCCGGCGCCGAGAATTCTCCAGAGGCCATTGCCGGCCTCGCCCGGATCTTCGTCTGGCCTCCCTTTGCGATCTTCGCCGCCGTGGCCTGGCTGATGTGGGACTTCCCCATCGATCGCGAGGCGCAACAAGCCCTGCGACGCGAGATCGAATTGCGCGAAGGCGCCCCCGCCGACGGCTGAGTCTCACTCGAAACGAAACGAGCGCAGAGCGTGCGGCCCGACCACCGTCCGAAGGACGCCCTCGGGCAACGAAAGCGTGTCCCCGCAGGGCTCTTCGTCGAGACGGACCGGGGTGGCCCGGGTGGCGCCCAGAGCAGAGTGCAACGACACCGTCTCCTCTCGGCCGGTCGGATTCAACAGGCGCACGATGACACCCCGTCCCTCTTCCGCCGGCTTGACGGCATCGATCAGAACGGTGCGGGAACTCGACTCCAGAACCGACACGCCCTCCTCGAGTCGCGGATGCTCGCCCGCGGGAACGGCCCGGAACCCGACCTCGAAATCGCGAACCTCCTGGGGGTCGAAGGAAGCCGTCAGCGTCAATCGGGCCCGGATCGGGCCAAGACATTGGGCACCGGGCGTCAAAACGACCGGGCCGGCCGGGATGGGGCGGGTCTCGAGATCCATCAACGCGAGCCAGCCGACGGCGCGCACCGCGGTCAACGCGATCACGCCGTCCTCGGTCACCTCGGCTTCGGGCAAACCCGGCGCGCCGACCGTGAGCCCACCGGCGTGGACGAAGCCCTGCTGCGCGAACGTCCGGGGGGGCGGATGGACCCAATTCGCCCCGTCCCGAGGCCCGGCGACACGCCGAACCACGTCGGAGGTTCCGGCGGCGCGCACGTCGCCGCCGCGCTCGCCGGTCGGAAAAAGGAGCCGCAACCGGTGGTCGCGGGCGCCGTTTTCGAGCAGGACGTCGAGATCGACACGGGGAACACCGCGGGCAAGGCGCGCTTCGACGAGCAGACGTGACGTCGACCGCTCGACGCTGCGGCGTCGCCGGCCGACGTCGAGGGCCTCGGGCGTGTTGAAAACGCGTTCGATGCACAGGGACTGCAGGCCTGCGGGATGGCGCCGCCGCTCCACACGCACGGATTCGAGTCGAGGCTCTGCCGGCGCGGGAACTGGATCGAAGTCGTAGGTATCCCCGCGGTCCCCGATGTCCTCGAGACCGCAAAGGCCCCGATAGATCTGGGTGCCGAAACGCACGTCGAGGGTTCCATCGGGAGCCGCCATGACCCCGATGTCCCCCTCGGTGATTTCGCGTCCGTCGTCGACTTGATCCGGACAGGCGTCGGCGCGCTCGAGGCGGATGCGCCGCCAGCCGAAGGCCGGCACGTCCGCGACGACGGCCTCGACGTGGAGCGGCGGCCGGTCGGTCTCCAGGCGCAAGCGCGACGAGTCCGGATCGGCGACCAGGCGCGCGGGCGCGCCGTCGACGGTGTAGCCACGAGCCTGGGTGGTCGCACCCAGCATCGGATGTACCTGCATGCTGCGCTCGAATTCGCCGCGGTACTCGACCCAGGCGTCGGCTTCGATCGGGAAACGAACGACGTCGGTGCGCCTCTGCGGAGATGGATTGAACACGGCGACGTCGAGGTCGGCATCCCAGGGACGCCGGCGCACCGCATCGAGGCCCGCCAGTCGCTCGAGACAACGCTCGGTCGTCTCCTGGGCGAGTTCGATCGCGGCATCGTATCGGGCCTCCCCCTGCTGATGGACACGGTCCTGGGAGCACCCGCAGATCGAATCGTGGGCCTGGTTGCACAAAAGCGCGCGCCAGGCCGAACGCAGAGACGCCCGTTCGTCGCGCAGTCCGCGTTGCGCCGCGACCGCAGCCCACGGCTCCGCCCAACCCAGGAGCGCGGTCTCCGCCTCGCGGTTGCGCAACTTGATGGGCATACGCGCCGACCAGACTCCGGGCAGAAGGTTTGCGATCCGCCCGCCGACCAGCTCTCCCGCGAAGGTCGGTGCTTCGACCGAAAGACCCGAGGCGAAGTCCTCGAGGACGCCGCGCTTCACCGGCCAGCCGGTTGAACGACGGAGGGCCTCGAGCGCCGCACCGACCCCCGGTGCGGGAATGGCGTGGTCGATGCCATTCATCAGAAGTACGCGGTCGTTGCGGGTCCGCGAGGCCAACCCCTCGGCCAGAGTGCGCAGGAACGAGGCCGCACTGATCGGGTCTTCGGGAAGCCCGGCGGCGCCAAAATACCCCTCCCCCAGATGGTGGGCGAGGATCGACGTCCCATCGGGCGACTCCCAACGATACTCCGCCGGAAGATCGTCGATCTCCGAACCGTTGCCGCGCCAGTAGACGAAGAGTTCGAGCCCGAAGCCGGCCAGGATTTGTGGGAGTTGCGCCGGGTGCCCGAACGAATCCGGTGTGTAGGCAATCGCGGACACACCTCCGAATTCCCGACCGACCCGACGCCCCTCGAGCAGATTGCGGACGTGCGTCTCCCCGGCCGGCAACAGAGAGTCCGGCTGGACGTACCAGGGACCAATGGTGATGCGGCCGTCGCGACAGGCCAGCTCCAATTCCGACCGGCGCTCCGGACGAATCTCGAGATAATCCTCGAGCACGATGGTCTGGCCGTCGAGGAGAAAGCGGAACTCCGCATCCTCCTTCACGAGGTCGAGGATCCGGTCGATGGCATCGACGAGCCGTGCGCGGAACCCCTGGAACGTCCGGTACCACTCCCGATCCCAATGGCTGTGCGAAACGAGCGTACAGTGCATGGCCGCGAAGAGACGTTCGCAACCCGCCTAGCCAGGCGCAACCTCGCCCAGAACGCGGGCGGTCTCACGACACTCCGGCCCGTCCCGGGCAAGTCGCCGTCGCAGTCGCTCCAGATCCTCTGCCTCGTCGACGTCGAAATCCACCGAGAGTTCGGCAATCGAGAGTCCCTGGCGAGCGGCACGGCGCTTCGTCTCGACGAGGACGGAATCCACACTCCAGGTCATGCCGGCAAAGAGGTTCCGGGGTTCGGTCATGCCGATCAGGTAGTACCCTCCATCGAGGGTCGGCCCGAGAACCACGTCGGCCGAATCCAGGCGCGCGAATGCCTCCTCCACGGAGCCTTGCGAAAGATGCGGCATGTCACTGCCGACGAGCACGCACCGCCGCGCGCCGCCCCCGAGGCTCGAGCGAATGGCGTCCTCCATGCGCATCCCGAGATCCGCGCCGCGCTGCTCGAAGCACGCCGATGCGGGCAGCCCGAACCGGCGGGCAAAGCCTGGATCGGGGGGCGCAACCGCAAAGCGAATGGCGAAGCGGGCGTCCGAGAAACGCGCCACGAGGTCGCGCACGAAGGCCTCGTAGAGCTGCGCTGCCCCCTGGTCGCCCAGCCGCGCCGCGAGTCGCGTCTTCACCCGACCGGGCGTCGGATATCGTGCAAAGACGACCAGGGTGTCCCACCCGCGCATCGACCTACCTAGGCCACAGGGGTCGACACAGGGCAAGAAGTCTTGCTCCGAACCGGCCGGTTGCTAGAAGGCCAACCGCACGGGAGACCCCATTCATGTTGACCACGGCAGACTTGAAGCGCGGCACGCGCATCCTCATCGACGGCGACCCCTACACGGTCCTCGACGTGCACGTGCAGTCGCCGTCGGCCCGGGGAGCGAGTTCCCTGTCGAAGATCAAGGCCCGCAACCTGCGCACCGGAAATGTCTTCGACAAGACGTTCCGGGGCGGGGACAAGCTCGAAGAGCCCAATCTCGAACTCCGCTCGGTCCAGTTCCTGTACAGCGATGGAGCCGTGTTCCACTTCATGGACGCAGAATCGTACGAGCAATTCGCGCTTACCGCCGACGACCTCGGCGACACGGCCGGCTACCTCAAGGAGGGCCTCGACGGCCTGCGTTCGGTCGTCTTCAACGACCAGGTCATCTCGGTCGACCTCCCCACCACGGTCGTTCTGCAGGTCACCGATACCGCACCGGCGATCAAGGGAGCGACGGCCCAGGCGCAGACCAAACCGGCAACGCTGGAGACCGGCCTCGAGATCCAGGTCCCGGCCTACCTCGAGTCCGGCGAGTTGGTTCAGGTCGATACGCGCGATGCGCGCTTCGTCTCGCGCGCGAAGGCTTGAGGTCCCGAGACCGACGTGATCCTCACGCGGGACATCACCCTGGCCGAGATCGAGGCTGGACGCTCCCTCGTCGCCCCCTCCCCCCCCGCCCAGGTGGGGCCCGCCTCGATCGATCTCCACCTCGGAGACGAGATTCGCCTTCTCGAGGGTGGACCCGATGTGATCGAGGTCGACGACGAAGCCGATTTTCTTGCCGTGAGCCGCACCGAGAAGATGGTCGAGCCCTACCTTCTCGCTCCCGGAGAGACCATCCACGGCATCACCCGCGAACGCATTTCGCTGCCCGGAAACATTGCCGGCTGGCTGGAGGGACGCTCGCGCTACGCACGGCTCGGCTTGATGATCCATGTGACGGCGGGCTTCGTGAGCCCCGGCATCCAGAACCGTCAGGTCCTGGAAATCTCGAACCTGGCCGGACGCCCTCTGCGCATCCACGCAGGGACCCGTCTGTGCCAGATCGTCCTGCAACGCTGTGAGGGGAGCGCCGTCTACGACGGCCGCTTCGCAAAACAGGACCGCCCCTAGATCTTCCCGGCGGGCTCGAGGCGCGCGGGAAGGCGTCGACGCGGGGTCCGCTCGTCTCCCCGGGTGCAGAGAACTCGTTTCAGACCGCGGGCTGCTGCTGCGTCAGGCAGTGGAACGCCCCCAGGCCCCAGACCAGATCGCGTGCACCGATCCCCACCACGCGACGACCGGGGAAGCAGCCGCGAAGGACCTCGAGGGCCGGACCATCGGCAGGATCGTCAAAGACCGGAACGAGGACGACGGCGTTGGCGACGTAGAAGTTCGCGTAGCTGGCCGGAAGGCGATCCTCTCCCTCTCGCACCGGGCGCGGCATCGGCAGACGGCGCACTTCGAGTCGGCGGCCGCGCGCGTCGGTCATTCCCTCGAGTCGTCGCAGGTTCTCGGTCAGGGCGACGTGATTGGCATCCGACTCGTTTTCTTCGACGACGGTGACGACGACGCCCGGGGCCACGAACCGGGTCAGATCGTCGACGTGCCCATCGGTATCGTCACCGACGATCCCATCCCCCAACCAGAGAACCTTGCGCGCGCCGAGATACGCCACCAATCGCGCTTCGATGCCGACCCGGTCGAGGTGTGGATTGCGATTGGGATTTCGCAGGCACGACTCGGTCGTGAGGACGGTTCCCTCGCCATCTCCCTCGATCGAACCCCCCTCCAGGATCATGTCCGGCGCGAACCGCGGCAGACCCAGCTCTCCGGCCAGAGTGCCCGCCACCTGCGCGTCGCGATCCCACGGCGGATACTTTCCGCCCCATGCGTTGTAGCCCCAATCCGTCACGGCCAGTGGCTGCGGCCCCTCGCGCGTGACGAAGATCGGCCCGTGGTCGCGAATCCACGCGTCGTCGGTCGGCAAGACGCGGGTCTCGACCTCGTCCGAGCAAACCCCGCCCTCCCGAAGCCGCGTCCGGACGGCGCGCCCCTCGGCCTCGCTGCGCACCGCAATGCGTACGCGCTCCCCCTCGACCAACGCCCGCACCATCTCGACGAAGACCGGTGGAATCCGATCGAGCTTGCCCGGCCAGGACGACTCCTTGTGCGGCCAGGCGAGCCAGGTCGCCTCGTGAGGCTCCCACTCGGCCGGCCAGCGATAGCCGAGATCCTGCGGCGTCCGCTCCGCCATGGGTGCGACCCTCAGTCGTCCAGATACGAACGGGTCACGCCCTGGTAGGCATCGATGCGACGGTCACGCAGGAAGGGCCAGTGCCGTCGCACCTCCTCGACCCGGGAGAGATCGCAGTCGGCGACGAGAACCTCGGGCTCGCTCTCGCCCGCCTCTGCGATCGATTCTCCGAAGGGCCCCGCCACGAAGGAGCGCCCCCAGAATTCGACCGTGCCCTCGCGGCCGACGCGGTTGGCCGCGGCGACGAAAGTTCCATTGGCCACCGCATGCCCCCGTTGCACGGTCCGCCAGGCGTCCCATTGCCCCGGGCCGTGCTCCTCCTTCTCTTCGTCATGCCAACCGATCGCGGTGGGGTAGAAGAGGATCTCGGCACCGCGCAGGGCCGTGAGCCGAGCCGCCTCGGGAAACCACTGATCCCAGCAGATCAGGACTCCAATCGTGCCGTGTCGGGTCGGAAAGGCGCGAAGTAGAACTTCTCGTAGTACAGGGGATCGTCGGGGATGTGCATTTTCCGGTAGAGGCCGACGAGCGTACCGTCCGCTTCGATCACACACGCGGTATTGTGGTAGATCCCCGCCGTCCTCCTCTCGAAGAGGGAGCCGACGAGGACGACCTCGTGGCGTTGGGCCGCCTCGGCGAGCGCATCGCTGGTGCGTCCCGGAATCGGTTCGGCCAGGTCGAAGTTCGCGTGGTCCTCGGATTGGCAGAAGTATCGCGTCCGG
>JAPOLW010000218.1 GCA_029976905.1 bacterium
GAGAATCACGCCCTCGACGCGGCCACCGGCGGCAAGGGCGGCATCCGCCAGAGCTCCCATCAAGCCGATCCGCGCACCCCCGTAGACCACCGTCCAACCGCGCTCCGCGAGTCCCCAGCCCAGGGCCCGGGCCAACTCGAGGAGATCGGCCGGCGCCCGGGTCGACGAGGCCGCGTACACCGTGACGGAGCGCAGGGCAGGCACCCCTGTCTCATCGCGCCGCGCGCGCGCGTTTGCAACCACGCGACGAACGCCAGCGGCGTTCGTCGGCGCCGCAGGCGGTGGCCTCAGCCACTTGCAACCCGGCCCCGGTCGCACCATTGTCGAGCGCCATGAGCGGTGACCGCTTCGTTTTTCTCGACCGCGACGGAACCCTCGTCGAAGATGTCGGCTACGGGCACCGCCTCGAAGACTATGCCCTCCTCCCCGGCGTCCTCGAGGCGCTCCACGCACTGCGCGACGCGGGCTTTCGCTTCGCCATCGTCACCAACCAAAGCGGCATCGGCCGCGGGATCTTCGCGCGCGAGGACTACGACCGTTTCCACGGCCGCCTCCTCGACGACCTCGACGACGCCGGCATCAGGATCGAGCACACCTACATGTGTCCGCATGCACCGGACGCGGAGTGTCGCTGCCGCAAACCCGACCCGTCGTCTCTCTTCGATGCTCGCGACCGTTTCGGGGCCGACCTGGCCCGATCCTGGATGGTGGGTGATCACGTAAAGGACGTGGCTCTGGCCGCCAACGCCGGCTGCCGCGGCCTTCTGGTGCTGACCGGGCACGGCGTCGAAGAACGCCTACGCCTCGGAGAGACGCCGGTCGCCGCGGTCGTCGAAGACCTCGGCGACGCAACACGACACATTTTGCAGGCCGTCGACATCTGACCCGACCCGTCGCGGTCCGGGCCATTTCCGTTGGCGCACGGCGCTATCGGAACCAGGCCGCCGCGCAACTCAAGAGCGCCCCGACCAGAACGATCCGGCGCAAGGTCTCGTGCCCGGCCTGTAGGGCAAAGCGAACCCCGAGGCGAGAGCCCGCGACCATTCCGACCGAAAGAGCAAGCCCCGGCACCCACCAAACCTGCCCGGCCACCACGAAGACGACGAGGGCCAGGCCCGTGAAGGCCGTGATCACCAGGAGCTTGAGCGCATTGGCGCGCACCAGGTCGTAGCGCAGAAGACCACCGAGAACCGACAGGAGCAGGAGGCCAACGCCGGCCTGCGCAAATCCGCCGTAGAAGCCGATCGCGAAAAGCGCCGGTAGGGCGAGCGGGGCGTCGCGCACGTCACGGGGCGCGCCCCCGGGCCGGGGCGCCAGGATCTCGGGACGCACCAATAGCGTGATCGCCACCCCCGCCATCGCCAGCAGGAGAACCGGCTCCAGGAGCTCACCGGGCAGATAGGCGGCCGTCACCGCACCGAGGAGTGCCCCGAGCAGCGTCGGGACGAGCAACCCGACGACCGCACCGCGATGGACCAGCCCATGGCGGTTGAAATCCGTGGTGCCCGCGAGGCTCTGCAGAAAGACGGCAACCCGATTGGTTCCGTTTGCGACGTGCGGGGGCAGACCAGCGAGCATCAAAAGCGGCAGGGTCAGGATCGACCCCCCGCCGGCCAGGGTATTCACGAAGCCCGCCACGAGCCCGGCCGCGACAAGCACGGCGGGCCAGAGCCAGTCTTGTGCGGACGCCGGCACGAGTGTTCAGCAGACCCGGTTCACGAGGTTTTCGAGCATCTCCTGGCGGCCGGAGACGGGCTGCGGCTCGAGGTCCGTATCGAGGACGAGCGCCGAGAGATCGTCGAGGCTCTTGCGCCCGGCCAGAATCTCTCGTCCCAACGACTCCTCCCAGCGAGCGTAGCGCTCCCGGCGAAACGCCTCGACCCGTCCCTCCTCCAGCAGGGCTGCCGCTTGAACGAGCCCGCGAGCCAATGTGTCGCCCCCGCCGATGTGGGCGTGCAGCAGATCATGGGGATCGATGCTCTGCCGGCGGAGTTTTGCATCGAAGTTGCAACCACCGGTCCCGAGCCCGCCCCCGCGCAGGATCTCGACGAAGGCCAGGGTCATCTCCTCGGCACTATTCGGGAACTGGTCGGTGTCCCAGCCGTTTTGTGGATCGCCTCGATTGACGTCGATACTCCCGAGGAGGTCGTTCGCGACGGCGTACGCGAGTTCATGGACGAAGCTCTTGCCGGCCAGGGTCGCGTGATTCACCTCGATGTTGAGCGCGATCTCTCGTTCGAGACCAAAGCGGCGCAGGAAGGCGTGGACGGCAGCCGCGTCGGCATCGTATTGATGCTTGGTCGGCTCCATCGGCTTGGGCTCGATCAAAAGCGTGCCGCCAAAACCGATCTTGTGCTTGTGCTCGACCACCAGGTGCAGGAAACGTCCGAACTGTTCGGTCTCCTGCCGGAGATCCGTATTGAGTAGGGTGTCGTACCCTTCGCGACCGCCCCAGAGGACGTAATTCTCCCCTCCGAGCCCATGGGTCACCTCCATCGCCTTCTTCACCTGGGCGGCGGCGTAGGCGAAGACCTCGGGGTCGGGGTTGGTGGCCGCACCCGCCGCGTAGCGCGGATGGCTGAAGAGATTGGCGGTCCCCCACAGCAGCTTCACCCCCGTGCGCTGCATCTCCCCCGCGAGGACCGCGCCCCTCTCGTCGAGGGGCCGGTTCGTCTCGCGCAGGGTGTCGCCCTCGGGGGCGATGTCCCGGTCGTGGAAGGTGAAATAGGGCGCGCCGAGTTTCTCGATCAACTCGAACGCGGTCGTGGCCTTGAAGCGGGCGGCCTCCATTCCCTCGCGGCCGACCCAGGGCCGCTCGAAGGTGTCGGCGCCGAACATGTCCTGGCCGAGAAAAACGAAGTTGTGCCAGTAACAAACCGCGAACCGGAGGTGGTCGCGCAGCGACTTCCCGGCGACCTGCCGGTCGGGATCGTAATGGCGATACGCAAAGGGATCCTCGCTTCCCGGCCCGGCGTACGGGACCCGGTCGACTCGGTCGAAAAGTGGGCTCGGCATTGGCAGTTCTCCTTCTCCTGCGGCCACGGCGCGAGATCAAAGCGCCGGAAAGGACTCCTTAAGGGATGCGTAGAGACGCGCAAACACGGCGCGCCGTTCGGAGTAGCACGCGACCAGATCGGACTCGGGCTCGACGAGGACTTCGGTCTCCGGAACGTGGCAGACGGCCGTCGGATCCTCTCCGGTCACGGCCAGCCGACCGAGTCGGGCGGCGCCGAAGGCCGGTCCGAGTTCGGCACCGGCGGCATAGCGCAAGGGTCGCTCGAGTGCGGCAGCCAGAATCCTCCCCCACCAGCGACTGCGCGCCCCGCCGCCGATGACCGTGACCTCGTCGATCGCCGTGCCGGCTGCCAGGAGCGCGTCCTGACCGTCGGCGAGGGCGAACGCCACTCCCTCCAGAACCGCCCGACCCAGGTCGGCGCGCGTGGTCTCGTGCGTCAGACCGAAGAAGACGCCCTTGGCCTGCGGATCGTTGTGCGGCGTCCGCTCTCCCGAGAGATAGGGAAGAAAGAGGGCGTGCGGATCCCGATCGGCCGCTTCCACCTCGGCGAGCAGAGCGGCCTCGCTCGAGGCTCCGGTCGCCGACGCGACCCAGGAGAGACAACTGGCGGCGCTCAACACGACCGACATCTGGTGCCATCGCCCGGGCAGGCAATGGCAGAAGGCGTGGACCGCCCCGGCTGGATTGGGGGCGAAGCGATCGCCCGCGACGAAGTAGACCCCCGACGTGCCGAGCGAAAGAAATGCCTGGCCGGCATCGACCACGCCGACGCCGATCGCGCCCGCCGCGTTGTCGCCGCCGCCTCCCGCCACCACCACGTCCTCCGACAAACCCCACCGGCGAGCGACGTCGGGCCGCAAACGCCCACTCGCGTCCGACCCCTCGCAAAGCGTCGGCATTGCCGAAGACGCCAGGCCACTGGCGGCCAGCATTTCCGACGACCAGGACCGACCAGCGACATCCAGCCACAAGGTGCCCGAGGCGTCGGACATCTCCGACACGTATTCACCGGTCATGCGAAGGCGCAGATAATCCTTGGGCAGGAGCACCCGTGCGGTCCGCGCAGCGATCTCCGGTTCGTGCTCGGCCACCCAGGCGAACTTCGGCGCCGTGAACCCCGGCATCGCCAGGTTGCCGGTGATCGCGCGGGAACGCGGCTCCCGCGCTTCGATCTCGTCGCATTGCGCCGCGCTACGCCCGTCGTTCCAGAGAATCGCCGGTCGAAGAACGGCGTCGGTCGCGTCGAGCAGGGTCGCGCCGTGCATCTGACCGGACAAGCCAATCCCACGCACGGCCGCGAACTCTCGCGGACACGCCGCCCGAACCTCCGCGAGGGTGGTCCCGGTGGCGCTCCACCACTGCTCGGGATCCTGCTCGGACCACAGGGGGCGCGGACGACGAACGTCGAGTGCCGCCGTGGCCTCGGCCACGACCCGCTGTTCGTCGTCCACCAACAGCGTCTTCACGCTCGACGTGCCGAGATCGATGCCGAGAAACGTCACCCGCCCGGTCTACGTCCGATGCCTCACGAGCACAAGGTCGCCGCCGGGCGTCGACCCGACGACGAAAGCACTGCACCGTACGCTGGTCAGAACCGCGGCAATGGCATACGAGGAGTTCGCGCATGGAACCTTTGGAGACCTCTCTGCTGTCGGCCGCTGCCGGCCTGCTCCTGCTCGTCGCCGCGCTGACCAGCCCGGTTTCCCATCGACTCGGGGTTCCGTCGCTCCTCTTCTTCCTCGGCGTCGGAATGCTCGCAGGCTCCGAAGCGCTGGGGGGGATCGAATTCGAGGCCTACGACGACGCCTACCGGATCGGCACGATCGCGCTGGTACTCATCCTCTTCGACGGCGCACTGGGGACGTCCACGGGGTCGTTGCGCGGGGTCCTCGTCCCCGCCGGTCTGCTCGCCACCATCGGCGTCATCGTGACGGCCGCCGTGACCGCCGGCGCCGGTCTCTTCGTCGGATTGCCTCCCGTCATCGCGATCCTCACCGGATGCGTCGTCTCCTCGACCGACGCCGCAGCCGTCTTCTCCGTGCTGCGCGGTGGGGGCATCCGGCTGCGCGGCAAGCTGGGGCCGCTCATCGAGGTCGAGTCGGGTCTCAACGACCCGATGGCCGTTCTCTTGACGATCGTGGGGACGGAGGTCGCTCTGGGTACGACCACCCTCGATCGCGAGACCGGAGTTTTCCTGGTGCAACAATTCGTCGCCGGGGCGGCCGGCGGCGTGGCCATCGGCTACGGGGGCCAGTTTCTTCTGAGCGGTCTGCGCCTCCCGTCTTCGGGACTCTATCTCGCGTTCACGATGGCCTTCGCTCTTCTCGCGTACGGAATCCCCGCGAGCGTCGGCGGCAGCGGCTTTCTGTCGGTCTACATTGCCGGAATCCTGCTCGGGGACGGCCCCCTGCCCTATCGCGAGAGCATCCGCGGGGTCCACGAGGCTCTGGCCTGGCTGGCGCAGATCACGATGTTCCTCCTGCTCGGCCTGCTCGTCTTCCCCTCACGCCTCGCCGCCATCTGGGAAGACGGGGTGGCCGTGGGCCTGGCGCTGGCCCTCCTTGCGCGCCCCGCCGCGGTCTTCTTCACGCTGCTGCCGACCCGGATGGCGGCGGTCGAGAAGATGTTCGTCTCCTGGGTCGGGTTACGCGGCGCCGTCCCGATCATTCTGGCCACCTACCCCGTCCTGCGCGGGGTCCCCGACGCCTCGATGATCTTCGACGTCGTGTTCTTCGCAGTCCTCGTGAACAACTTGATCCCCGGCGCCACGGTCGCCTGGGTCGCCCGCCGGAGCGGCCTTGCGACCCCCGGGGAAGACCCCCCTCCTGCCCCCGTCGAGAAGACGTTCTGAAGCCGAACGCTTGACCGGCGCCCGGGTCCGCGGCAAGGACTGCCATGCCCAGACTCATCGACGCCCCTTCCATCATCGAGGCGGCCGGAACCAAGCCCAAGCGCATCGAAGAATACGCAGGCCGGGTGAATTCCGGACACCAGACCGTAAGTGTGGCTCGCATGGTCTCGCCGCAGGGTTGGCTCGAGCCCGGCCAACGACCGGAGTTCGAGGAGATCACCGTGGTCCTCTCTGGGATGCTGCGCGTCGAGCACGAGGGAGGCGCGCTCGAGGTACGCGAGGGCCAGGCGATCGTGACTGCGCCGGGCGAATGGGTGCGCTACAGCACGCCGGAGACCGGAGGCGCGCAGTACGTCGCCGTCTGCCTGCCGGCCTTTTCGCCCGGAACCGTCCACCGCGACGCCGAGTGAAGGCGCCCGCCGTCGCCACCGACGACGAGACCTTCTTCGACGCCGGCCCGGGCGGGCGCCCGACGCGGCTACACCCGCCCGCGCAGAGCCCGGATCTTGTCGAGGTAACAGGTGAGAAGGCCCTGAAAGCGGCCTTCGCGCGAAGCGAACTCCTCGAAGACCGGCATGTGATCGCGGTCGAGGGCAGCCACGAAAACCGGTCGACTCGGCCCCGGAACGTCACCGATCTTCTTCAAG
>JAPOLW010000219.1 GCA_029976905.1 bacterium
GGTCGAGGAGGCACGCCATTTCGTGAAGGTTCTTCGCGAGGCCTCCCGGGCTCCGGTGGCCTACGCCGAGATCCCCGGAGCGCAGCATGCCTTCGAGATCTTCCATTCGTCGCGGTGCCGCTACACGGTGGAGGCGGTCGATCGCTTTCTGGCGCATCTCTACTCCGACTATCTGCGGCGCCGGTCGGCGGCGGAAGCCTCCGCGGTGGATGCGGCGGCCCGATCGGCCTGAACCTGGCGGCGCACGGTATCGCCGGAAAGATTTTCCCCGGAATGCGTCGAGCCCGAGCCGGGCGTGTTGCGCCATTTCGTCGGTTCGATAAGCGGTGATGAATGAGGGCCGGAATCAGACGTCGGCGTGAGACGGCCGTCGCCGTCCTTTGCGTGCTTCTGGGGGCGGCTTGCGCAACCGAGGAGCGACCAACGATCGCGGTGCCGCCGGCCGACGCCCGTTTGCCCGCGCCACAGAATCTGTCCTGGCTTTCGAGGCAGGCGCTGCGGGCGATGCTCGGCGCGAGCGTTGGACTCGGTCTGAACTCGGGATACGTGGCGATGTTCGCGCGCGATGGCCACATCGTGCACGCGGTCTCGAGTGGATATGCGGACATCGAAGGCGGCCGGCCGATGAACCTCGATACCCGGTTCCGGATCGCTTCGATGACCAAGCCGATCACGGCGGTAGCCGCGATGACCCTGGTCGAGGAAGGGCGGCTTGGGTTGGACGATCCGGTGTCGAAATACATCGCACGCGCAGCGGATCTTCGTGTCGCCACGGCGCACGATGCCGGCGCGGACGGGCGAATTCCGACCGAGCCACTCGAGCGTCCCTTGACGGTCCGTGATCTCCTTCTTTTCTCCTCCGGGATCGGCGCCAAGGACGACAAGAGCACGGATCTGGGTCGCCGATGGGCGGAAAACGACATCTATCTGGGTGCCGGTTCGCTCGCGGAGCGCGTCGATCGCATCCTGTCGGCTCCTCTGTTCGAGCAGCCGGGCACACGTTGGCGCTATGGATGGTCGGCCGACGTCCTGGCGCGGGTCGTCGAGGTGGCGGCGGGGAGACCCTTTGGCGAGGTCGTGCACCAACGGATTCTCGAGCCGCTCGGCATGACGCAGACCGGCTTTCTGGGCGATGCGGTTCCGCCCCTGGCGGGCGGCGGCGTCGCAGCGATGTACACGCACGACGAAGCGGGCGAGGTCGTGCGACTGGATTCACCCGCGAGCGATGCATCGGATTGGACTCCAGGCGGGAGTGGGCTCATCGCCACGGCCGGCGACTACATGCGTTTTGCGCTCATGCTCTGGAACAAGGGGGAGTACGACGGGGTCCGGATCCTGCGGCCCGAGACGGTCGAACGCATGACGCAGCCGCATGTCGCGTCGGGTGTCCTGATCGACGAAGGCATCGGCGGACTGGGGTGGGGGCTTGGGATGGCTGTGGTGGTGGACTCCGATGCAAGCGTCACGCCCGACCGCGACGGCGATTTCTGGTGGGCGGGGTACTACGGCACGACCTTCTTCGTCAGTCCGTCCACGGGGCTGGTCGGGATCGCGATGACCCAGAATCAACCGCGCGACGCCGACGACATCCCCTACCCGGTCCACCTCGCTCAGGGGCTCGGCTTCTTCGGGCTCTAGTGGCCTCGCGGGCCGCCTCGGCGCGGGCCGCGTCGGCGGCCCGCCTCCCGGCCCCGCGGGCCGTGGCATTTCCGGCAATCGCGTCGCCTGCTCCCCGGTCCGGACCATCGGTCTTCGGTGCCGACTGGGCTTGGCACTGGTGCCCTCTGCATTGGGCAGCGGGGTGGGCACGAGTGGGCTTCGTGGAAGTGAGGGCGAGGAAATATGGGGCTTTTCCAGAGTAGAGGCCCGCTTGGTGGGGTTGGCAAGGGGTTTGCGTCCGTTCTCTGGCACGGCGGCGACGCCGACAAAAGTTTCAGGCGAGGGCGTCAGCCCTCAGACCACAAAGGAGCAGAGAAAATGACCCCGACGACGATGATGGCAATCGGCAGCGGATTCGGACCCGGTCTCTTGAGCTGGAATGCGGCGCTCGCGGGTGTTGCCCCGGCACTGCTCGCTCTCTTCTCGGTGGTGACCCTCGGAGTCCTGCTCGGCCGTACGCGCCGGCAAGCGGCCCAGGGAGAGCGCGTCCGGGTCCAGGTGGCTCGCCCGGTGTGGACGGCAACCGTTCTTGCTCTGGTCCTCGGCAGTGCCTCGGTCGGCGTCGCGGCGGAGGCCGGCGTGAAACGGGTATCGGCGACCGACGCCCCCGTGGCGCGGATTGCGATCGACGAGTGTCACCTCGAATCCACGCCGCCCTTCGAACAGGGCCGTCGTGTCGAGTGCCGTCGCGGAGAAGTCATCGTCGCCGTGTACGAAGACGCCGTGCGCTGCTGTTCGCTCTCGATTCGCTGACGGCAGCACCAGGACCCGCGAGCCGGGTCCTGCACATGGGCGAAGAATTCGGCGCCCATCGACCTCCCAGAAGGACAAAGAGCGATTCGGTGAGTCTGCCGGATCGCTCTTTGTCGTTCTCGTCGAATGTATTTCCGCCTCGCTGCGTCGGGTTTCTCTTCTCGTGGTAGTCTCGCCGTCGTTGACGGTACGAAGACAGAGCGCCGGCATCCTCCTCCATCGCCGCACCGGCCGGGGAACCGAGGTCTTTCTGGTCCATCCCGGGGGGCCCCTGTACGCGAAGAGGGATGCCGGGGCCTGGTCGGTGCCCAAAGGAGAGTTCAAGGTCGGGGAGGATCCACTTGCGGCGGCCTGTCGGGAGTTCGCTGAGGAGACCGGGCAGACCCTGGAACGTTGTGCGCCGGGGGCGCAGCCGCGATCGCTGGGGAGCGTCCGGCAGCGTGGCGGCAAGATCGTCCTGGCCTGGGCGGTCGAGGGCGCCTGGCCGTCGGGCGCCGAATTGGCGAGCAACGAGTTCGAGATGGAGTGGCCGCCCCGCTCGGGGCGGCGCCAGCTCTTTCCCGAGGTGGATCGCGGAGGATTTTTCGGTATCGACGACGCGCGCGCGAAGCTCAATCCCGCCCAGGTCGCGTTTCTCGACCGGCTCCTCGCCCCTCCGGAAGTGGAAACGGACGGATCGTGAGCGCTCTTGCCCGCGCCCCGGGTCAACGCAGATCGAATTCGTGTAGACCGGACTCGGCGTGTAGCTTTGCGTATTCGGTGAAGCGACCTGGGAATAAGAACGGGGCGCGTCCCTGTGCATCGGTGTAGTAGGAGGAGCAATTCGGGGAAGCCCAGGAGTAGCGGGGGAATTGTTCCCGAAGCCAGTCGTTGTACGCACGGTGGACCCCGGGTTTCACGGCCATTGCGGTGGCGCCCGCCTCCTGCTTCGCGCAGAGCAGGGAGACGATGGTTTCGACGTTGCGTTCGGTGGTCACGAAGTAGGGCGCATCGAGTGGAAGACCGTTGGGGCCGACGGCGAAGAAGTAGTTCGGGAAATCGGGTGCCGCGATTCCCTTGAACGCTTCGGGCGCCTCGCGCATCACGTCGGCCAGACGGGCCCCGTTCTCGCCGACGACGTCGATGCGGTCGAAGTCCAGGATCCGGTAGCCGGTGCAGTAGATGATCACGTCGGCGTTGATTTCGCGCCCGCTTGCGGTGGTGACGCCCGTGGGGCGCACTTCGGCGAGGCCTTCGGGGACCAGGTCGACGTGCGGGAGTTGCAGGGCGGGGTAGAAGTCGTCGGAGACGAGCCCGCGCTTACAGCCGTAGGGATCGGTGGGGGTGAGAGCCTCGCGCAGGGCGGGATCCTCGACGGCGGTTTCGATGTACTTGCGGGCCCGCTTCTCGAAATCCTTCATGCGCGCGTGACCCAGGGTCGCCGCGTCGTGGACGAAGCTCATCAGGAAGCGTTGAAAGCGCTGGGTGAGCCGCAGGAGAGGGGGGACGCGTCGAAACCACTGGCGCCGACGCTCCGAATACGGCTTTCGTCCTCGTGGCATGATCCAATTTGGAGAGCGTTGAAGGACGGTGAGGTGGCCGGCGATCCGGGCGACCTCGGGCACGATCTGCACGGCGCTTGCGGCCGAGCCGACGAGAACCACCTGCTTGCCCTCCAGAGGGACGTCGTGGTTCCAGCGCGTTCCGTGGAAACTCGGCCCCTCGAAGAGATCGCGTCCGGGGACGTCGGGGTACAGGGGCGTGTGCTGATTGCCCATGGCGTTGATGACGACGTTGCTCTCGAACGACTCGCCCGAATCGCTCTCGAGCATCCATACGCCATTCCCCCGATAGCGAGCGCTGGAGATGCGGGTGTTCAGCCGGATGTGCGGCTCGAGACCGAACTCACGCGCACAGCGCTGCAAATAGGCCTCGATCTCCGGTTGCTCGGCAAAGCTGTGCGTCCAGTCGGGATTGGGCCGATAGGAAAAAGTGTAGGAGTGGGCCCATACGTCACACGCCAATCCGGGATAGGTATGGATGTGCCAGGTGCCTCCGACGGCGTCGGTGGCCTCGAAGAGGGTAAAGTTCGTAAAGCCCCGGGCGAGCAATTCGTGGCCCGTCGCGAGGCCGGCGGGACCGGCGCCGATGACGGCGACGTGGAGATCGGTACGTGCGTTCAACGACGGCCTCCCTGCGAGTCGGGTTTGGTGTGGTGCGTATCGACGCGGGCGTGTGGCGGTCGGTGCCGCCGACGGGTCGGGGGCCGGTTCCCGGTCGGATGGGCGTGGGCACCGCCGTCCTCCGACGCGGGCGGCTTCGAGCGATGCGGATCGCGGCGAAGGGAAGCGTTCGAGCGAGCGAGGAGAAGTCGTCGGTTCATGGAAGGAGAGAAGGATAGCGATCCAGGCGCTGCGGCGCATCGCCGAAGCGCGGCGCGCCGTCGACGCCCGCAGGCGAAGCCACGCGGCCGGAGGGCGGCGTATCTGCCCGCCGGTGGTGCTGGTGCGCTCGCGTATGCGACGTCTTCCCCGTGCTCATCGTCTACGGTTCGCGCATCTCGTACTACACGGGAAATCTCGAGGCCTACCTTCGCTACCGTGGCTTTGCCGACGAGCGGCGTCGGACCGTGGGGAACGAGAAGCGCATCCGGGCCGGCGCCGGGGCGGTGCAGCATCCCGTCGTCGAGCTGGAAGATGGTCGCTGGCCGTCGGATGTCACGCCCATCCTCGCCTGGTTCGACGCACAAGGGGAGGCGCCGACCATCGCGGATTTCGGGCTCATGGGGCCGATGCTGCGCCACTTCGGGCAGAATCCGACGCCGGCGGAGATCATGCGCGACCGGGCGCCCGGCGTCTATGCATGGGTCGTGCGCATAACGTTACGATCAGGAGGTACAGGGAGTCCGGTATCGCCAGGTGCCCATGTCGCGGTATCGGGTATGGTGCCTGGAGGAATTGCGGCGCCAGTGGCAAGACCTCGACGGGTCGGCCTGCGAGCGGTTGCGTGCCCACCTGCGCGGTTGCGGCAGCGCCGTGCTCGAGGAGGAGGCTCTCGCAAGACCGTCGGAGTACGACTCCGAACGGCGTGCTCCGTTTCATCGTGCGATCAATGTCTTTGCGGACGGTGTTCCGCGCTGAGTCGACGGGGCTGGGACGGTATTGCGTGTGGGGCTCCGTCGCTCGCGAGATCTCCGTCTCCCGGGCGCACTGGAGGCGAGAGTCGTGGTGCGATGGGCTCCCAGGAGAAGCGATCGTGGAGGATGCGCACGAGCATCGGAAGCGGTGTGCGCATGAAGCGCAAGGCGCTCGGCCCGCTGCCTCGCGCGGCCATGAGGGTGGCGCCCAGGGATTTCCACTGGATCGGGCGCGTTGCGGATTCCCACAGGAGGCGCAGGAAGAGTCCAGGGTGCACATAGCGCTTCCCGACGGCGTAATCGGGATAGCGACCGATCTTCGGATCCTCTTCGAGAGCCAGCCGGGCGGTGAGGGTGGCGACGTCGAGTCCACACTGCAGCAGGAAGTCGAGATAGCCAGGAAACCGGGGATTGATCTCGACGATCCGGTATCGCCCGTCGCGCGGGTCGCGCTTGAACTCGACCTCGGCGGGGCCCCGCCATCGCCAATACTCGAAGAAGGGGCGGGCGAGTTCGATCAGGTCCGGCCTTGCCGTGCTGATACCGACGGCGGTACATCCTCCGGTGCGTGGCCACTGAAGGACCTTCTGCATCGTGAAGGCGGACCGCAAACGCGCATCGGGCCCATAGAGGACCACGAGCGTATGCATCGCCTCCGGGCCGCCGGGGACGTAGTCCTGGATCAGGGGGGCTCCGAACGTGGCCTCGGTCTCCTGGTAGGCCCGTTCGAGTTCGGGGCGGCTGCGTGCGTACCGGACCCCCTCGGCCCCTCCGCGGCTCGATGCCGGCTTGACGACGAAGGTCACATCGGCACCCGGGGGGTTTAGAGATAATTTCTGGCCGTCGGCCTGGCGGCGGCTTCGGCCGCCGCCGACGTTGGCCAGTTTTGTTTCTAAATTTTTCGGGGTCGATCCCCTCGCGGGGATCGGGGC
>JAPOLW010000021.1 GCA_029976905.1 bacterium
GCCGCCGTCACCGATGAGCAGGCCCTTGATGCCCTGCGTCTGGTCAGTGAGCTCGAAGGGATCATTCCAGCCCTCGAGACCTCCCACGCCTTCGCCTGGTTGGAGCAGCTTTGCCCAACCCTGCCCGAGGGCACGGAGATGGTGATGCCGGGCGACAACGTCACGGGCACGGTGAAGCTCATCACCCCGATCGCCATGGACGAGGGGCTCCGCTTCGCAATTCGCGAAGGTGGCCGTACCGTCGGCGCCGGCGTCGTCGGCAAGATCCTCGAGTAGTCCTCGGGATCGTCCTGGAAAGAGCGAATCGAATAGACCAATGAACGACAGGATCCGCATTCGGCTCAAGGCCTACGATTATCGCCTCCTCGACCAATCCGTCCGTGACATCGTCGACACGGTGCGGCGGACGGGCGGGCGGCTGGCCGGGCCGATCCCGCTTCCGACCCGGATCGAGCGGTTCACGGTGAACCGTTCCCCGCACGTCGACAAGAAGTCGCGGGAGCACTTCGAGATCCGAACCCACAAACGGCTGCTCGACATTCTCGATCCGACGCAGCAGACGATCGATGCCCTCGGGAAACTCGATCTGTCTGCCGGTGTCGACGTCGAGATCAAGCTGCATTGAGCAGCTTGGTAGCCGGGAATCCTTCAAGGAACGAGACGAGCGTAAGTCATGGCTGACGAAGCCGACGAAAAGAACGAGCAGGCCTCGGAAGAGGTCGGCGAGGGGACCGAGCCTTCCGCGGAAGCGAACGGACCCTTGCCGCGCATTGGGATGCTCGGGCGCAAGCTCGGGATGACGCAGGTGCTCGATCCCGATGGGCGATCGATCGCCGTGACCGTGGTCCAGGTCGGACCCTGTGTCGTGGTCCAGCGAAAGACGCCCGAACGCGATGGGTATAGCGCGGTCCAACTCGGATTCGATCCGTCGAAGGCGAGCCGCGAGAACCGGGCGTCGATCGGCCATGCGGCCAAGGCGGGGAAGGGCACCTTCAAGGTCCTGCGGGAATTCCGCGGAGGCGAAGACCTGGAGGTGGGCGCCATGGTGACGGCCTCCGACGTATTCTCGGTCGGCGATCGTGTGCATGTCACCGGGACCAGCAAGGGGCGCGGATTCGCCGGCGTCATGAAGCGGCACAATTTCGGCGGCTTCCCCGCCGGTCACGGTACCCACGAATACTTCCGTCATGGCGGCTCGATCGGAAACCGGTCGTGGCCGGGGCGCGTGTTCAAGGGGCGTCGCATGGCGGGGCGCATGGGGAACGATCGGGTGGCGACGAGGAATCTTTCCGTCGTCGGTGTGCGTGCGGATGACAACGTGCTCCTGATCAGCGGCTCCATTGCGGGCGCGCGGGGCGGGATCGTCGAGATCCAGCCCGTTCTCGAGGTGGTGTGACGATGGACGCGGCCAATCTGCAAACGAAGGTGCGCGGCATCGACGGTTCCGAGAAGGGGGAGGTGACCTTGCCGGACCTCTTCGCGGAGCGTGCACGCGAACACCTCATCTACGAGGTCGTTCAGATGCAACAGGCGCGGCGTCGCGCCGGAACGCACTCGACGAAGACGAGGCATTTCGTCTCCGGCGGCGGTTCGAAGCCGTGGCGTCAAAAAGGCACCGGCAACGCCCGTGCGGGCAGCTCTCGCTCGCCCATCTGGGAGGCAGGTGCCGTCGTCTTTGGCCCGCAGCCGAGGGATTACGGGTACAGCCTTCCGTCGAAGGCACGACGGGTTGCTCTCAAATCGGTCCTCGCGGATCGGTGCCGGGGCGGCAACCTCACCGTCGTCGATGCGATTGGTCTGGATGAGCCAAAGACCAAAAAGGTCATTGCGATGCTCGACGCTCTCGGCGTCGGCCATGACGTTCTGATCGTCGACGGCGCGGCAGGGGCGGCGAACGAGGGGCTCGAGCGAGGCGCCCGCAATCTGCCCAAGGTCAAGGTGCTGCGGGCAGAAGGTGTGAACGTCTACGATGTGCTGCGCCACAAGCACCTCCTGCTGACGCGCGCCGCGGTCGACGCCCTCCAGGAGCGGCTGGAGCGATGAGACACTACTCGGAAATCATCCTCGCGCCCCTAGTCACGGAAAAAGGGACCCTCGTGGGCGAGACCGGTAATCAGGTGCTCTTCAAGGTGGCGCCCGATGCAAACAAAATCGAGATCAAGAAGGCGGTCGAAGACTTCTTCAAAGTGAAGGTCGTGCGGGTACACACCGTCCGTCTTCTCGGAAAGCGTCGTCGTGTGGGCCGGATTCTGGGGCAACGCCCGGCGTGGAAGAAGGCCTACGTCACGCTCGCCGACGGGCAGAGCATCGACTTCTTCGAGGGCGCCTGATGAACACCGCTGGAGCCTCTGATGCGTAAAGAAGGAGTCTACAAGCCGACCTCCCCGGGTCGTCGCTTCATGAGCGGCTATGACCTGAAGGGGCTTTCGAAGGACAAGCCACCGCGGCAACTCCTCGACACCCTCACCAAGAGCGGTGGGCGCAACAACAACGGTCGCATCACCACGCGGCATCGTGGAGGCGGTCACAAGCGTCGTCTTCGCGTCGTGGATTTCCGCCGCGACAAAGAGGGTGTTCCGGCGAAGGTTGCGTCGATCGATTACGATCCGAATCGCTCGGCGCGTCTTGCCCTGTTGCACTATGCCGACGGAGAGAAGGCCTACATCCTCTGGCCCGTCGGGCTGAAGGTCGGCGATACGGTCCTCTCGGGCAAGGGCGCAGACATCAAGCCGGGCAATGCCCTGTGCATTCGCGACATCCCGCTGGGAACCTTGATCCACAACATCGAGCTCAAGA
Source organism: bacterium (assembly GCA_029976905.1). Classification (GTDB taxonomy): domain Bacteria; phylum Desulfobacterota; class Binatia; order UBA12015; family UBA12015; genus VGTG01. The sequence continues at coordinate 2,797 of JAPOLW010000021.1, forward strand.
TCGGTAAAGGTGGACAGATGGTCCGCAGCGCCGGCGGCTCGGCGCAGTTGATGGCCAAGGAAGGCAACTACGCGCAGGTGAAGTTGCCCTCGGGTGAGCAGCGCAAGGTTCTCATGGGCTGCCGTGCCACGGTCGGGCAGGTGGGCAATGTCGAGCACGAAAACGTCAAGCTCGGAAAGGCCGGTCGCAAGCGTTGGATGGGTGTCCGACCGACGGTTCGGGGAACGGCGATGAATCCCGTCGACCACCCCCATGGCGGTGGTGAGGGTCGTTCCAAGGGCGGAAATCACCCGACGTCCCCCTGGGGTACCCCCACCAAGGGGTACAAGACCCGTCGCAACAAGGTTTCGGGCAAGTTCATCGTGCAGCGCAGGAAGAAGAAATAATGCCGCGTTCCGTCAAAAAGGGTCCGTTCGTCGACGACCATCTCATGAAGAAGGTCGAGGCCATGAACAACGAAGCCGAAAAGCGCGTCATCCGGACGTGGTCGCGTCGGTCGACCGTCATTCCCGAGATGCTCGGGCACACGATCGCTGTTCACAATGGCCGCAAGTTCATTCCCATGTTCATCACCGAGAACATGGTGGGTCATAAACTCGGCGAATTCGCTCCGACGCGGACCTTCCATGGGCACGCCGGCGATCGCAAGGGCGATTCCAAAGGCGCCCAGGTGCGGCGATAGGACGGGTTCGATGGAAGCTCGCGCCAGCACACGCTTCGTTCGTATTTCGGCCCAAAAGGCCCGCCTGGTGGTGGATCTGATTCGTGGTCGTCCCGTGGGCGAAGCACTCAACGTCCTCGACTACACGCCCAAGAAGGCCGCACGCATCCTCGCCAAGACGCTGCGGTCGGCGGTGGCCAACGCCGAAGACCAGCAAAACGTCGACGTCGACGATCTCTACGTCAAACGAGCCTATGTGGATGAGGGGCCGACCCAGCGGCGGGTTCTTCCGCGGGCTCATGGTCGGGCAACCCGGATCCTGAAACGCTCGAGCCACCTGACGGTCATCGTGGACGAGAAGACAAGCCCAGAGAGCTGAGAATGGGACACAAAACACATCCAAAGGGTTTTCGCGTCGGGGTCATCGAGAATTGGGACTCCCGTTGGTTTGCGACCCGTGACTACGCGGGACTCCTGCACGAGGACATTCGCGTTCGCCGCTTTTTGAAGAAGCGCCTCTACCATGCGGGTGTCGCGAAGGTGGAGATCGAGCGGGCGGCCGGGAAGGCGAAGGTCAACATTCATACGGCGCGCCCCGGTATCGTGATCGGCAAGAAGGGTGCCGAGATCGACAAGCTCAAGGCAGAGCTGAACAAGCTCATGCAGCGCGAAGCCTACATCAACATCATCGAGGTGCGTCGCCCGGACATCGATGCCCAGTTGGTCGCCGAAAACGTGGCGTTGCAGCTCGAGCGTCGCGTGGCCTTCCGGCGCGCCATGAAAGAGGCCGTCGCTCGTGCGATGCGCATGGGTGCCCAGGGCGTCCGTGTACAGAGCTCGGGGCGTCTGGGTGGAGCCGAGATCGCGCGACGCGAGTGGTATCGCGAAGGGCGGGTGCCCTTGCATACGTTGCGGGCCGACATCAGCTATGGTTTCGCCGAGGCGAAGACGACCTACGGCGTGATCGGCATCAAGGCATGGGTCATGCGCGGCGACGTCCTGACGCGCGAAGAGGAGCAGCGTCAGGCGGTTGGGGCCTGACCCGATCTCGGGCGCGAGTGAACCATGCTATCCCCAAAGCGAGTAAAACATCGGAAGCAGCAGAAGGGTCGGCGCCGCGGCACCGCGTACCGGGGGTCGTCGCTCGCCTACGGCGAGTATGGCCTCAAGGCCGTCGGGCGCGGATGGATGACCGCCCGGCAGATCGAAGCTGCTCGTATCGCCATGACCCGTCACATCAAGCGTGGCGGTCGCGTCTGGATCCGCATCTTCCCCGACAAGCCTCTGACCAAGAAGCCCGCCGAAACCCGCATGGGGAAAGGCAAGGGGTCCCCGGAGCTGTGGGTGGCGGTGATCAAGCCCGGACGCATTCTCTTCGAGATGGAAGGAGTCGAGCGGGACGTCGCGGCGGAGGCGTTCCGGCTGGCGGCGCGGAAGCTACCGATTGCGACCACTGTCTGTGAGCGAGGAAGCCATGCGGCCGACTGAGATCCGCAATATGAGCCCGGACGAACTGGACCAGAAGGAGAAGGACCTCCGCGAGGAGATCTTTCGCCTGAGGCTCCGGGGCGCCACCGGGGAGATCGAAAACAAGATGAGGGCCCGGCTTGTTCGCCGGGACCTGGCGCGCGTGCTGACGATCAGGCAGCAACGTGCCGGTGGAGCGTGATCGATGGCCGGACTCAGGAAATTTCGCAACGGTACGGTGACGTCCAACAAAATGGACAAAACCGTCGTCGTTCAGGTCGAACGACTCGTGAAGCACCCGAAATACAAGAAGTACGTCAAGACGAGAACCCGCTTCAAGGCGCATGACGAGAAGAACGCGTGCAGGGTGGGGGATCAGGTCCGGATCATCGAGACGCGGCCGCTGTCGAAGGACAAGCGCTGGGCCGTCGTCGAGGTGACCCGCAAGGTCGCGGAGTGAGCCAGCAGTGATCCAGACCGAAAGCGTACTCGACGTAGCCGACAATTCCGGGGCCCGAAAGGTTCTCTGCATCAAGGTGCTGGGGGGCAGCCGGCGCCGGTATGCGTCCATCGGCGACATCATCGTTGGCTCCGTCAAGGAGGCGCAGCCCAACGCCAAGGTGAAGAAGGGCGAGATCGTCAAGGCCGTCGTCGTCCGCACCGCCAAGGAGATTGGTCGCCCGGACGGTTCCTACATTCGGTTCGACTCCAACTCGGCCGTTCTAGTGGACAACCACGGGGAACCCGTGGGGACCCGTATCTTCGGCCCGGTTGCGCGTGAACTGCGCGCGAAGCGCTTCATGAAGATCGTCTCCCTGGCCCCGGAAGTCATTTGAAGCGGGGACGCGTGGGGACGTTCAGGCAAGGACGGGAATGATCGTGGCAACAAGCAATCGAGCAGGAAGCGGACAGCGCCCCGAACGCGCCCGTACGCGGTTGCGCAAGGGGGACACGGTCTTCGTTGCTGCCGGACGGGAAAAGGGGAAGACCGGCAAGATCCTGAAGATGATCGCGGAGAAGAACCGCGCCACCGTCGAGCGGGTCAACATGGTCAAGCGGCACCGCAAGGGCCAGGGAGTCCAGAGCCCCGGCGGCATCGTCGAGAAGGAAGCCTCGATGCACCTGTCGAATCTCCGACTCGTCTGCGGACGATGCAACAAGCCGACCCGGGTGAACATCCGTGTCCTCGAAGACGGCAAGCGCGCTCGCCAGTGCCATCGCTGCGCCGAGTTGGTCGACGGCTAGGGGATCGAGATGGCTCCGCGACTCAAACAACTCTTCGACGAGAAGCTCCTGGCGCAGCTCCAGCAGGAGTTGGAACTCAAGAACCCGTTTCAGGTGCCGCGTGTGCAGAAGGTCGTCCTCAACATGGGACTGGGTGAGGCGATCCAGAACGCGAAGGTGCTCGACTCGGCGACGGGGGAGTTGGCCACGATCACCGGCCAACGGCCCGTCGTCACGAAGGCCCGCAAGGCCATCGCGAATTTCAAGCTGCGCGAGAACATGCCGATTGGGGCCATGGTGACGCTCCGGGGAACCCGCATGTACGAGTTCCTCGATCGTCTCCTTTCGGTGGCGCTGCCGCGTGTTCGTGACTTCAAGGGCGTCAGCGACCGCAGTTTCGATGGTCGTGGCAATTACTCGCTCGGAATCTCCGAGCAGATCATCTTCCCGGAGATTGACATCGACAAGATCGACAAGGTCAAGGGGATGACGGTTTCCATCGTGACGACGGCGCGCACGGACAACGAGGGCAAGGCCCTTTTGCGTGCCCTCGGAATGCCGTTCCGAAGCTAGAGGTCGACCCGCAATGGCAAAGACGAGTCTCAGGATCAAAGCCGCACGGCCGCCGAAGTTCGAAGTGCGGCGCTATAACCGCTGCCTCAGCTGCGGTCGGCCACGAGCCTTCTATCGCAAATTCAAACTCTGCCGGATCTGTCTGCGTGATCTGGCCCGCCGCGGTCTCATCCCCGGCGTGACGAAGGCGAGCTGGTAGCCATGTTGACTGATCCCATCGCGGACCTTTTGACCCGCATTCGCAACGCCTGCCGCGCTCACAAGGAGAGGGTGGACGTCCCCTGGTCGCGAACCAAGGAGAGCATCGCCGGGGTGATGGTGAACGAGGGATACCTCAAGGAGTGCGTCGTGGTCGGGGAGGGCGTGCAGAAGGTGCTGCGCCTGTCTCTGCGCTACGACTCGCGTCGGCAATCCGTCATCAACGACGTGCAGCGCGTGAGCCGACCGAGCCTCCGGGTCTATGTCGGTGCGGCCGAAGCGCCTCGCGTTCGTCGTGGGATGGGGATCAGCATCCTGTCCACGAACAGGGGCATCATGCCCGATCACGAAGCTCGCAAGCAGCACGTTGGCGGGGAGGTGCTCTGCGCGGTCTGGTGACCACGTGAGAGCCAATTGAACGAGCGGAACGAAGAGGAAACGCCAAGATGTCTCGGGTAGGACGACTGCCGGTCACGATCCCCGATGGGGTGACCGTGGAGATTGCGACCGATGGGGTGGCGATCAAGGGCCCCAAGGGGTCGTCTTCGGTGCCGGTGCCAGACCAGATCAGCGTCGAGAAAGGCGAGGGGGAACTCGTGGTCAAGCGTGCTGGCGAGGATCGTCAGGTGCGCGCTCTTCATGGCCTCACCCGCAAACTTCTCGACAACGCGGTCGTCGGCGTGAGCGCCGGCTTTTCGCGTGTGCTCGAGATCAACGGGGTGGGGTACCGCGCCGACCTCAAGGGTTCCATCATCCATTTCAATCTGGGCTACTCGCATCCGATCCTCTACCAGCTGCCCGATGGGGTCACGGCCAAGATCGAGCGACAGGTGGTCGTCACGCTCGAAGGTCCGGATCGCCAGGTGCTCGGCCAGGCCGCCTCACAGATCCGGCAGTTGCGTCCACCCGAGCCCTACAAAGGCAAGGGCATCAAGTACGCCGGAGAAACGATTCGTCGGAAGTCCGGCAAAGCGGCGGGAGCCGCTTGATCCGGGCCGAAAGGGAGTCCTGGTTCCATGTTGACCAATGAAAGGCGACCGCGGCGGATCCTCCGTCGCAAGAGGGTGCGCAAAAGCCTGAAGGGGACCGACCAGAAGCCCCGGCTCTCGGTCTTTCGGAGCGCCCGCCACATCTACGCGCAGCTGATTTCGGACGAGTCGGGCCGGACGCTCGCCTCGGCCTCCACCCTTTCTTCCGAACTGCGGGGAGAGTTGAGTGGGAAGACCGGGAACAAGGACGCTGCCGCCCGGGTGGGGCAGCTGATCGCAAAGCGTGCCGGTGATGCCGGCATTTCGTCGGTCGTCTTCGACCGTAGTGGATTCCTCTATCACGGCCGCGTGCAGAGCCTCGCTGAAGCAGCGAGGGAAGCAGGGCTCAAGTTCTGAGTCCCGTCTTGCGGGACTCGAACGCGTAAGGAGTGTAGCAGGTGTACGGTTCTACCGTTGATCGCATCGACCCGGGCGGCCTCGAACTCAAGGAGAAGGTCGTTCACATCAACCGCGTGGCCAAGGTCGTCAAGGGCGGACGCCGCTTCCGTTTCGGAGCGCTCGTGGTCGTCGGCGACGGCGCCGGTCACGTCGGCTTCGGCCTCGGCAAGGCCAAAGAGGTCCCCGAGGCGATCCGGAAGGGGATCGACAAGGCGAAGAAGTCGCTCGTCAAGGTTCCGCTTCAGGACGGCACGATCCCCTTCGAGATCGTCGGACGCTTTGGCGCCGGTCGGGTCATGATGCGGCCGGCGGCGCCGGGCACCGGAGTGATCGCCGGAGGCGGCGTTCGTGCGGTCGTCGAGGCAGCCGGGGTTCAGGACGTGCTGACCAAGTGTCTCGGCTCCAACAACCCCCACAACATGGTGCGCGCCACGATTACGGCACTGACCGAGCTGCGCTCGGCCGAGGCCGTGGCGAAGTCGCGCGGCAAACAGGTGGCGGAACTCGGCCTCGCCTGAGGCGCTCGAGCGGAACGATGGCATCACGCAAGGCCCGCAAGAAGAATATGCAAATCGAGGATCTCGTCCGTCGTATGAGCGCGGCCGAGGGCTCGAGCGACAAGCAGTACCGGGTGACCCTCCAGGGAAGCCCGATCGGCGGAACGCACAGCCAGCGCGCGACCCTCGAGTGTCTGGGTCTGCGCGGTCGTGGGTCGCAGGCATTGGTGAAGGACACGCCACAGGCCCGTGGACGGATTCGGACCGTCGCGCACCTGATCGTGGTGGAGGAGGCCTGAGATGGATCTGTCGAATCTGCGTCCGGCTGCCGGATCCCGTCGGGCCCGCAAACGGGTCGGTCGGGGCACGGGGTCGGGGAACGGCAAGACGGCCGGGCGTGGCCACAAGGGGCGTAACTCGCGCTCCGGTGCGGGCCGGACCCCCGGGTACGAGGGCGGCCAGATGCCCTTGCAACGCCGGCTTCCCAAGCGGGGTTTCCACAATCCGTTCTCGAAGGAGATACAGATCGTGAACCTTGCGGCTCTCTCGAAAGCCTTTGACGCAGATGCGGTGGTGGACCCCGCGGCCCTCGTGGCGGCCCGGCTCGCGCGTAAGTCCAAGGTCGAGATCAAGATCCTCGGGCAGGGGAAGCTCGACAAGAAGCTCACGGTGAAGGCGCACGCGTTCAGCCGCTCTGCGAAAGAAGCCATCGAGGCGCAGGGCGGTACGACCGAGGTGATCGGGTGACGACCGGCTTTTCCAATACCCTGCGGGTCGAGGAGCTCAAGAAACGGCTTCTCTTCTCGGCGGGCATGATCGCCGTGTATCGGGTCGGAGTCGCGATCCCGACGCCGGGGATCGATGGCAAGGCCATGCAGGCATTTTTCGCCGAGGCGGCCAACGACGTCTTCGGGCTGGTGAATCTATTTTCCGGAGGCGCGCTGGAGCGCTTTTCGATCTTTGCGCTCGGCATCATGCCCTACATCAGCGCCTCGATCATCCTCCAGCTGCTGACGGTCGTCATTCCGACGCTCGAAAACCTCAAGAAGGAAGGGGAGGCGGGACGTCGGAAGATCACGCAGTACACGCGCTATGGCACGGTCGTCCTGGCGCTGATCCAGAGCTTGTTCATCAGCATCGGCCTCGAGCAGATCCAGGCGCCCGGCGGCGGTAGCGTCGTCTTCACTCCGGGATGGTCGTTCCGCCTCATGAGTATGCTGACCCTGACGTCGGGCACGGCCTTCATCATGTGGCTCGGCGAGCAGGTCACCGAGCGGGGCATCGGCAACGGCATCTCGTTGGTCATCTTCGCAGGGATCGTGGCGGCCATCCCGTCCGCCGTGACGACGACCTTCCAGTTCATGAACGAGGGGGAACTCTCGCTCTTCACCATCCTCTTCATCGGGCTGCTGATGGTGATCGTGGTCGGGGCCATCATCTTCGTCGAACGAGGGCACCGTCGGATCCCCGTGCAGTACGCCAAGCGCGTCGTAGGGCGGCGGATGTACGGTGGGCAGAGTTCCCACCTCCCGCTCAAGATCAATACGGCGGGCGTGATTCCGCCGATCTTCGCGTCCTCGATCCTGATCTTCCCGGGCACGATCGCCAGTTTCCTGCAACATCCATGGGCAGACCGGGCGGCTGAACTGCTCTCGCCGGGCAGCCTGCTCTACAATGTCGTATACGTGGCCCTCATCATTTTCTTCTGTTATTTTTATACTGCGGTGACGTTCGACCCGGTCGAGGTTGCCGACAACATGAAGAAGTTCGGCGGTTACATCCCGGGTATCCGCCCTGGAAAGCGCACCGCCGATTACATCGATCGAATCCTCACCCGGTTGACGCTGGGCGGGGCGATCTACGTCTCTGCGATCTGCGTGCTTCCGACGGTCCTCATCCAGCAGTTCAACGTGCCTTTCTTCTTCGGAGGGACGGCTCTGTTGATCGTGGTGGGTGTTGCGTTGGACACCGTCTCGCAGATGGAAACTCATCTTTTGACCCGCAACTACGAGGGTTTCATGAAGCGGGGCCGTGTGCGTGGGCGGCGAGGCTAGGGAAGCCACGAAGAGCCGATGGGATCGAGCCGAGCGCACGTGGTGCTGTTGGGACCGCCAGGGGCCGGGAAGGGCACCCAGGCTGGGATGCTCAGTCGGCACCTCGAGGTTCCGCACATCTCCACGGGAGACATCTTGCGGGATGAGGTGCAGCGCGGCTCGGAACTCGGCATCAAGGCAAAGGGACTGATGGACAAGGGAGAGCTCGTACCCGACGATGTCATGGTGGGCATCGTACGGGATCGGATCGCGGGGGCGGATTGCGCCGAGGGTTTCATCCTCGACGGATTCCCTCGCTCGGTCCCCCAGGCCGTCGGACTGGAGAAGCTCAACGGAGTCATCCCTTCGCTGCTCGCCGTCAGTCTGGCGGTGCCACTCGACGAAGTCGTCGAACGCCTGGGGCAGCGCCGGACGTGCCAGGGCTGTAAGGCGATGTTCCACGAGACGTTGAACCCGCCGAAGGTCGCCGGCGTCTGTGACCGCTGTGGCGCAACGCTGTACCAACGCGAGGATGACCAAAAGGACGTGATCGAGGCGCGCCTGGAAGTCTACCAGCGAGAGACCTCACCCTTGTTGTCCTTCTACCGGCAACGCGGCGCGCTCGTGGAGGTCGATGGGACCGGATCGGCCAACGAAGTTTTCCAGAGACTCGTCGATGGTCTGGGAGCGGGCGCATGATCCATCGGCGCAGCGCCAAAGAGCTCGACCTGATGCGGGCCGCCTGCCACACCGTCGGCGAGATCCTCGCCCGTCTGCGGGAACTCGTGCGGCCCGGAATCTCGACGGCCGAGCTGGACCGCTACGCAGAAGAGTGGACGATCGAGAGTGGCGCCACTCCGGCCTTCAAGGGCTATGCCGTCGGCCGGAACGTCTATCCGGCGACCCTTTGCGTGTCGATCAACGAAGAGGTCGTCCACGGGATGCCTTCGCCGAAACGAATCCTTGCCGAGGGCGATATCGTCGGACTCGATTTCGGAGTCGTTCGAGAGGGCTACTACGGAGACAGTGCGATCACGATGCCCGTTGGGTGTACCTCGGAGGAGGCCGACGACCTGATCCGCGTCACGCGGGAGTCGCTCGAGCGGGGAATCGAACGTCTCCAGGTTGGCAATCGGATTCGCGACGTCTCGGAAGCGATCCAGACGCATGCCGAATCGCACGGGTACGGGGTCGTGCGGGATTTCGTCGGCCACGGGATTGGCCAACGCCTGCACGAGGAGCCGCAGGTGCCGAACTACGTCGGGCGCGGCCAGAACCCCAGACTCAAAGAGGGAATGGTGCTCGCCATTGAGCCCATGGTGTGTGCGGGGACCTACGAAGTGGAGGTTCTCGACGACGGTTGGACCGCGGTGACTCGCGATCGTCGGCTATCCGCCCACTTCGAGCATTCGGTGGCCGTGACGGCGAATGGACCGGAGGTTTTGACGCTGGCCTGACCGAGCATTCTGGCGAAAGGGACGACGTCCGACGCGCCCGGTCCCTCCGGGCATCGACGCCGACCGCCGTTCCTCCATCGACCGGAAATGGTCCAACGATCGAAAGCAATTCCACGAAGATGCCCAGAAACGAATGGAAGAAGATTGCGGGAGGCGGTGACTCTGCGGAGACACCGTCTTCCGACCTCGACCGCGGCCCGGTTGTCGGCCGCTCGAAATGAGGGAGTTCGAAAAGTGAAAGTCCGGCCGTCCGTCAAGAGAATCTGCCCGAAATGTAAAGTCATCCGACGTCATGGCGTCGTGCGGGTGATTTGCGTGAACCCCCGCCACAAGCAGCGGCAGGGCTGAGCCAGGCTCGCTGGACGAGGATTCGAGGAACCCATGGCACGAATTGCAGGCGTCGACCTTCCGCGAAACAAGCGGATCGAGATCGGGCTTACCTATATTTTTGGCATCGGACGCAGTCTGGCCGGGAAGATCTGCGCGGAGGCCCAGGTCGACGGCGCGACGAAGACCGATGCGTTGAGTGAGGACGAAGTGCAGCGCATCCGGCGCGTCATCGACCAGGATTACAAGGTCGAGGGCGATCTTCGGCGTGAGGTGACGCTCAACATCAAGCGCTACGTGGATCTGGGTTGTTACCGCGGATTGCGTCATCGCCGGAACCTGCCGGTACGAGGCCAGCGGACCCACACCAACGGCCGGACCCGCAAGGGGCCCCGCCGCGCCATCGCCGGGAAGAAGGCGCCACCGTCCAAGGGCTGATCCAGCGCCCCGTACGACGGCCAGGCCATAAGAAGAATCAAGCGAGGGAGTAGACCTTCATGTCCAATCCGGAAGACACCGAACCGACGGCGACCGCGCCCGAGGAGGGTGCGACCGAGACCGCCCAGCCGGCTGCCGAAGCAGCAGCGCCGGCTGAATCGAGTCCTGCCACCCCGGCGACGCCGCGGCGCAAAAAGGGAAAGCGTATCGTGTCCGAGGGGGTGGTTCACATCCACTCGACGTTCAACAACACGATCGTCAGCATCACCGATACGACCGGCGGCGTCGTCTCCTGGGCGAGCGCCGGTTCGGTCGGCTTCAAGGGGTCCCGCAAGGGGACGCCTTTCGCGGCTCAACTCGCGGCCGAGAATGCCGCCAAGAGAGCGGCCGATCAGGGCATGCGCAGTGTGCAGGTCTACGTGAAGGGGCCCGGGGGTGGGCGAGAGCCGGCACTGCGTTCCCTGCAGCAGGCTGGATTCTCGGTTTCCCTGATTCGAGACGTGACGCCGATCCCGCACAACGGGTGTCGCCCGCCGAAGCGAAGGAGAGTTTGACGTGGCGAGAAACACCGAATCGGTTTGCCGGATGTGCCGTCGGGAAGGAATGAAGCTCTTCCTGAAGGGCGAGCGCTGCTTCACCGACAAATGCGCCATCGAGCGCCGAAACTACCCTCCCGGCCAACATGGTCAGGGACGGCACAAATTCTCCGAGTACAGCGTGCAGCTGCGCGAAAAGCAGAAGGTCAAGCGCATCTACGGCGTGCTCGAAAAGCAGTTTCGGCGCTACTTCCACATGGCGGAACGGGGTCGCGGCGTGACCGGTGAGACCCTCCTCGTGTTGCTCGAGCGCCGGCTCGACAACACCGTCTATCGGATGGGGTTCGCCAACTCGCGATCGGAGGCCCGGCAGCTGGTCCGCCATGGGCATTTTGCCGTCAACGGCCGGAAGGTGACGATTCCGTCCTTCCTGGTGAAGCAGGGCGACAAGGTCGAGGTGCGGGAAAAGAGCCGGAAGGTCGTGCGGATCGTAGAGTCTCTCGAGCTTTCCCAGCGCCGTGGTGTCCCGGACTGGCTCGAGATGGACCGCGAGGCCTTTGCGGGCGTCGTCAAGGCGTTTCCGGAGCGTGCGGATTTGACCATGCCGATCAACGAGACGCTCATCGTCGAACTCTACTCGAAGTAGAGGCGGCTTACGGCACATAGCGACGATCGGAGGGAGTTCATCGTGAACGGTTTTCAAATGAATTGGCGGGATCTCACTAGACCCCAGAGGCTGGAGATCGAAGAGCGGTCTTTGACGCCGACCTACGCGAAACTGGAGTGCGAGCCACTGGAGCGCGGCTTCGGGACGACGATCGGGAATTCGTTGCGTCGGATTCTCTTGTCTTCGCTGCGTGGGGCGGCCATTGCATCGGTCCGGTTCGACGAGACCCTGCACGAGTTCTCGACGATCAACGGAGTGACCGAGGACGTCACCGACATCGTCCTGAACCTCAAGGAAGTGCGGCTTCGCTTGCACGAGGGGACGGAAGAAGCCCGCGCGACCATCGACGTGCAGGGGGAGAAGAAGGTGACCGCGGCCGACATCCAGGCCGGCCCCGAGGTCGAGATCCTCAACCCCGACCATCACATCTGCACGGTCGGCAAGGATGCCGTGCTGCGTCTGGAACTCTTCGTGCGCATGGGCCGGGGCTATGTGTCGGCAGATCGCAACCGCGACGAGACCGCGCCCGTCGGAACGATCCCCGTCGACTCGATCTTCTCGCCGATCCAGAAGGTCAACTTCAATGTGACCAACGCGCGCGTCGGGCAGCGCACCGACTACGATCGTCTGGTGATGGAGATCTGGACGGACGGGAGTGTGCGCCCCGAGGACGCCCTGGCCTACTCCGCGCGTATCCTGCAGGACCAGGTCAACGTCTTCATCAACTTCGAGGAACCGGCGGAAGCCAAGCCGGTGACCGAGGACCAGCAGGCCGCGGAACTCAACGAGAACCTCTTCCGGAGTGTCGACGAGCTCGAACTTTCGGTTCGATCCGCGAACTGTCTCCAGAACGCCGACCTCCGTTACATCGGTGAGCTGGTACAGAAGACGGAAGCCGAGATGCTCAAGACCAAGAATTTCGGCCGGAAATCCTTGAGCGAGATCAAGGAGCTCCTTTCCGAGATGGGCCTTTCCCTTGGCATGCGTCTCGAAAACTTCCCGCCGCGCGAAGAACTGGAGCGGCGTCGGCTCCTGCGGGAAAAGCAGACCGCCTGAGAGCGGGGAGAGGTCCGCGGTCGGTGAAACCGCCGTGGAGACGGTCCTTACGAAATGCGACACCAAAAGGCAGGAAGAAAGCTCGGCCGCTCGGCCGCCCACCGTTCGGCGCTGTACCGGAACCTCGTTCGCGAGCTCCTGGCACGGGACCGGATCGAGACGACGGATGAGAAGGCCAAGGAGATCCGCCGTTATGCGGACCGGATGGTCACCCTCGGGAAGCAGGGAACCCTGGCGGCGCGACGGCGTGCGATCGCCTTCCTGCGTGACCCGAAGGTCGTGCGTCGACTTTTCGACGACGTGGCGCCCCGCTTCGCGGAGCGGCCGGGTGGGTACACCCGGATCGTGAAGCTCGGAACGCGGGTCGGCGACGCAGCAAAGATGTCGATGATCGAGCTCACCGGGACGTCCGAGAGTGTCGAATCCGACAAGAAGCGGCGGAAGAGTCGGCGCGCCGCGAAGCCAGCGGCCGAGGCGGAGAGCGCGTAGACGAGGCGGCCCAGCTCCAGTCCACGGCCGTGGGGCCTGCGGAATTGAAACTCCGTCGGGAACCGGCTAGCGACAGGTCGTGGCGGTGTCGGAGCGATGAAAGGGCGCATTGAAGAGCTTCTCTCGCGCAGCCTCGATGCGGCGCGACGCGCCGGAACCCTCACCTCGGAGCGGTCGGCGGCGGGTACCCTCGAAGTCCCCAAGGACCGGTCGCATGGCGACCTCGCGACCAACCTTGCTCTCACCATGGCGAAGGCGGAGCGCAAGGCGCCCCGGGCCATCGCCGAGGCCCTCATCGCCCACCTCGACGATGGTGATGGCTGGATCGAGACCACCGAGATCGCCGGTCCGGGCTTTCTCAATCTGCGACTGACACCCCGCTTCTGGCAGACCCAGCTGGCGGCGCTGTCCCAACTCGACGGCCTGGGCGTTCCCGCCTTCGGAGAGGGTCGACGGGTCCAGGTGGAGTTCGTCTCGGCCAATCCGACCGGACCTCTCACCGTCGGCCACGGCCGCAATGCGGTCCTCGGCGACACGGTCGCGCGGCTGCTTTCAGGGACCGGCCACCTCGTCGAACGCGAGTACTATTTCAACAACGCGGGCCGACAGATGAAGGTCCTCGGCGAGTCCGTGCGGGCGCGCTATCTCGAGATCCTGGGGCGCGACAGCGCCTTTCCCGAGGACGGCTATCAGGGAGACTACATCCGCGAGATCGCGCGCTCTCTCGTCGAGGAGCAGGGAGAAGGCCTGGTCGAACACGAAGGTACCGCCTTTCGGGATGCGGCCGAGCAGGCGATCTTCGAGGAGATTCGGGCGACCCAGGAGCGACTCGGCGTCGTCTTCGACGTGTACTTCAACGAGGACACCCTCTACTCGTCGGGGGCCATCGACCGTGTCGTCGAGGCTCTCGAGGGCAAGGGGCTCGTCGCCCGTCGCGAGGGGGCGGTCTGGCTCTGTGGTGAGAAGGTCGGTCTGGACAAGGATCGCGTTCTCGTGAAGAGCACCGGAGAGCCGGCCTACCGACTGCCGGACATCGCCTACCATCAAAACAAGCTCGAGCGGGGCTTCGATGCGGTCGTGGATGTGCTCGGTGCGGACCACATCGAGGAGAATCGGGAAGTTGTCGCTTCCCTGGCGGCCCTGGGGCAACCGGCCGAGCGTGTGCGAACCGTGATCTATCAGTTCGTGACGCTGACCCGCCATGGCGAGCAGGTCAAGATGTCGACCCGGCGGGCGGAATACGTCACGCTCGACGATCTGCTCGATGAGGTCGGGGTCGACGCGGTGCGCTTCTTCTTCCTTTCGCGGAAATCCGACAGTCACCTGGAGTTCGACCTCGAACTGGCACGGAAGAGGTCGACGGACAACCCGGTCTATTACGTTCAATATGCCCATGCCCGCATCGCCAACCTCGTGGCGCAGGCAAGGGAACGGGCGGTATCGGTGCCGAGCGGTGCCTTTGGGGCCGAGGGGCTCGCCGGGCTGCAGGATCCGGACGATTTCGAGCTCATCGGTTTGGTCTCGTCGTACGCTGAAGTCGTCGATCTGGCCGCCCGTGAGCTGGAACCGCATCGGGTGGTCTTCTTCCTCCAGGATCTCGCTGCGGCGTTCCACCGCTACTACAACAAGCACAGAATCCTCGGCGACGAGGTGCCCGACCGGGTGCAGGCGCGGCTGGCTCTGTTGGGTGTCGTGCAGCGGGTGCTTGCCGCGGGCTTGTCGTTGCTCGGCGTGAGTGCGCCGGAACGGATGTAGCGCGATGGCGGGCGGTTCGAGGCGGTTCGAGTTCGGGTGGCTGGAAGTACTCGGCTTGATCCTCGTCTTTGCAGGGGGCTCCATCGTCGTCTTTTTCCTCGGCATCTTCGTCGGCAAGGGGTTGCAGGAGAGCCGCCTGGCGCGTGAGGAGCGGGTGGTTCGTTTACCCATTGATTCCGCCGAGCCGACCGACGAAGTTACGCCGCCGCGACGATATGGACCGCCGGTTCGCGAGCGCCGCGCAGCTCCGATTCCGGCGCCTACGGCCGGCCTGCAACTCGCGGTGCGTCCCGCTCCGTCGCCGACCACCGCTGCGGCATTGCCCTCGCGGTCGCCGACGTTGGTGATCCCGTCCCCGGTGCCCACGCCGACCGAGCCCTATCGCGAAGTCGCGCCGACGCCGTCGCCGGAACCCATGCGGGTCGTCGAGCGGCCCACGTCGAGTCCGAAGACTTCGGGGGCTGGCGCCATGATGGGCGCACCCCGTGGGCGTTGGAGCGTGCAGGTCAATGCGACCAAGGATGCGTTCACGGCCCGGAAGATCGTGCAGGAGTTACGGGGTCGTGGGTACAACGCCTACGCGGTCGATGTCCAACTGCGCGGTGAAACCTGGTACCGCGTTCGCGTCGGACGCTTCCCGACGATGCAGGAAGCGACGGCGATGGTGGTGCGTCTCAAGAACACGGAGCGTTATTCGCGCGCATTCCTCGTCGAGGAGTGAACGATGCGCATGCAACCGAACAACGCGCAGTTCGACCGCCTGGGCGACGGGGTCACGCACGTCCCGGTCTGGGGGGAGCTTCTGGCCGATCGCGACACACCGGTCACGGCGTTCAAGAAGATCCATCGTGGTGGACACGGCTTCCTTCTCGAGAGTGCCGAGGGGGGAGAGCGCTGGGGCCGTTTCAGCTATGTCGCCACGGATCCGGCTGCGGTGATCGAGGCGCGCGGGCGCCGGGTGCGGGTGGAATGGAGGGACGGTGGCGTCGAGGAGCGGGAGGATGTCGATCCCTTGCTCTTCCTGCGCGAACTCCTGGCCCGCTACCGGGTGGCCGAGGTGCCGGGTCTTCCGCGGCTCACCGGCGGATTGGTGGGGTACCTCTCGTACGACGCCGTGCGCTGGATCGAGAGACTGCCTTCGCCGCCGCCGGACGACCTTGGGATGCCCGACATGGTCTTCTTGCTCGTCGACACCGTCGTCGTGTTCGACAATCGCGAGCAGAAGGTCCTCCTCGTCTCGCACGCCGATGTGAGTGATCCGTCGCGGCGGTTGCAGGGCAGGGCCGAAGCCGAACGGCGGGTCGAGGAACTCGCCGCGCGACTCGACGAACCGACCCCTCCTCTTCC
>JAPOLW010000220.1 GCA_029976905.1 bacterium
GCGGATACGACTACTGGGCCCTCGGCCACGTCCACCGCCGCGAGGTCGTGGCGGAGGATCCGTGGATCGTCTTTCCGGGCAACCTGCAGGCGCGCCACATCCGCGAGACCGGTGCCAAGGGCGCCACGGTGGTGGCGGTGGAGGACGGTCGCATCGTCTCGGCCTCCGGGGAGTGCTTCGACGTGGTGCGTTTCGAGCAGCTGTCGGTCGACGTTTCGGAGTGTGACCGCCGGGCGGCCTGTGAGGACCTCGTCGACCGGGCGCTCGCCGGTGCGCGCGACGCGGCCGACGGGCGTCTGCTCGCCGTGCGGATCGAATTGGTGGGGCGAAGCGCGGCCGATGCGGCCCTGCGCCGCGAGCGCGAGGCGGTGGTCGCGTCCTGCCGCGACCGGGCCAATGCCTATGGCGACGTCTGGGTCGAGGCGGTGAAGATCGCCACCGGCCCGGTCTCGGCCGCCAGCGGTCGCGACATCGTGGAAACGCTCCAACTCGACGCCGAGGAATTGCGCGCCGTCGTCCGGGAGCAAGCGCGCGGCGGCGTCGAGTCCCTTCTGGCCAAGCTGCCCCCGGGGCTCGGCCTCGCCGACGATGGTCTCGATCTGCGCGACGAAGCGACCCTGACGACCCTCCTCGCCGAAGCCCGCGACGAGGTGGTTCGCCGTCTGCTCGAGGCCGATGGCGCGCACCCGCCGGAGACGGAGGAATGAGGCGGGCTGGCGGGAATGCGGTGGCGGCGTCGAGCCCGGATGCGTCGCCCGGCGCGCGGGCCCGGGCGTCCGAGCCTGCGGCGTTGCCTCCTGCGGCGGTCGGGGAGGCAAGCCGATGAGGATCCGGACTCTGCATCTGCGCGCGTTCGGACCCTTCTCGGGGGCGCGTCTGAACTTCACGGCGGAGCCGAGCGATTTGCAGGTCATCTACGGCCGCAACGAGGCCGGCAAGAGCTCCGCGCTTCGTGCGCTCGGAGCGGCACTCTTTGGGATCCCGGGGCAAACGCCCGACAACTTCTTGCACGAGTACACGGCGCTGCGGGTCGGCCTTGGCATCGAGAACGTGGCGGGCGACCAGATCGCGTTCGTGCGCCGCAAGGGGCGTGCGAGAACCCTGTGGAACGTCGACGAGACCGAGTCCTTCGCCGACGACGCCCTGCACGCCTTTCTCACCAACGTGGATGCCGAGGAGTTCGCCCGCGTCTTCGGCCTCGATCCCGTCCGTCTGCGCGAAGGCGGCGAGCGCCTGCTCGGCGCGGCCGAAGGCGCGGACGACGTCATCGTCGGCGCGGCGCTCGGGGTGCAGGGGCTGCGCGAGGTGGCGGCTGCGCTCGAGCAGGAAGCGTCGAACCTCTTCTCGACGCGCGGGAGCAAGCGCGCCATCAATGCGGCGATCGCGCAGTGGAACGAGAGCCAGAAGAGCGTCCGCGCGGACTCGCTTGCGAAGACCACCTGGGAGAAGACCCGCCGCGACGCGGCCCGCGCCGCCGCGGAGCGCGACCGCGCGGACGAACGAGTTGCGAAGCTGCGCGAACGCGAGCGGGAACTGGAATTCGTTCGCCGCAATCGCCCACGAGTCGCTCGCCTCGACTACCTGGTCACGGAGATGGCCGACCTCGAGACCGTCCCCGATCTCGCGGCGGATTTCGCCGAGCGCCACCGCAACGCTCGCGATGGTGCCGGGGAGAAGCGGGTGCTCCGCGACCGGGCGCGTGCGGACGAACGGGAGGCGGCCGAGAAGCTCGCGGGTCTGCCCGGAGATTTCGCCTTCCTCGACGCGATCCCCGAGGTCGTCCGCCTGCAGGAACTCTCCGTCGTCACGGCCAAAGGCATGCAGGATCGCAGCCGTCGCGAGGCCGAGGCGCGCGCCGCGGCTGGCGAGCGCGACCGGGTCGCGAAGTCGCTCGGCCTGGCGACGCCGGTGGTACCGGGCGCGGTCGAAGAGCTGCGGCTCGCGCTGGGCGTCCAGCAGCGCTGTCTCGATCTGCTCCAGGAACGGGCCGCCCTCGTCGGCGCGCGGAAGGACGGACGCGAGCGACTCTCGCGACTGCGTCGGGACCGCGAGGCCGCTGCGCGCAGGCTCGGCGAGGCGACCGCCGTTCCCGAACGGGGGGCTCTGGAGCGCGCCGTCACCGAGGCCCGGCGTCTGGGCGATGCCGATGCGGTCATCGCCGGGTTCCGGGGCGAGTGCGGCACCGACGAAGCAGAGATCGAAGCCGCACTGGCGCGACTCGCCAGCTTCCAGGGAAACGCGGCCGATCTCGAAGCCAGGCCGGTGCCCGGCGCCGAGCTTTTGCGGGATTTCCGACAGCGCTTCGACGCTCTGGCCGACGAGGAGAATCAGGCGCGCCGGACCGAGGCCGAGGCGCGCGAAAGGCGCGACCGGCTCGTTCTCGACGTCGAGCGGCTCGCGACCCGGGAGGAAATCCCGTCCGAAGACGATCTGCAGCGCGTGCGTGGCTGTCGCGACGAACAGTGGCGTCTGATCCGTGGCGCCTGGCTCGACGGGGCCGACGTCGACGCGGCCGCGGCTGCCCTCGACCCCGATCGGCCGCTCGCCGAGGCCTTCGAGCGCTCCCTGGGCGGCAGTGACGACGTGGCCGATCGCCTGCGCCGGGAGTCGCAGCGGGTGGCCGAGTTGGCGGCGAAACGGCACGAGGTCGAAGAACTCGACACTCGCCTGGCGCGCCTCGAGGAGGCCGGTCGGGAGCGCGACGCGCGTCGCGAGGAGCTCGATGGGGAATGGGCCGCGGCGTGGGCCGACTCGGGCTTTGTCGCAGGACGCCCGGCGGCGATGCAGGACGCCCTCCTCGAGCGCTCGCAACTGCTCACGGTCATCGCGCGGCGTCGCGCGACGGCCACGAAGCTGGACGAAGCGTGCGCGCGGATGCAGACGGCCCGCGACGGGCTGGTGCGCGCACTTGCGGCGACCCTGGGATCCGCGGAGCCGGTTTCCGACGAGCGCCTCGGTCCGGTCCTCGAAGACGCGGAGGCGCAGCTCGCCGATCTCGTGGCGCGCGCCGACGCGCGCGCCAAGGACGAAGCCGAAGTCGCTCGCCTCGACGGCGAGATCACCGGGGCCGAAGAGGCCGACGCGGCAAACGAGCGCGATCTGGAGGCATGGGAGGAGGGCTTTGCGAAGGCCCGGCGAGGCCTCCCGTGGCGCGAGGGCGACCCGCCCGAAGCCATCACGCGCACCTTCGCCGAAGTCTCCTCGCTCGTACAGCAGCACGACAAAGAAGCCGAATTGCTCGACCGCATTGCGAGCATCGACCGCGACGGCCACGACCTCGAACGGCAGGTCGAGACCTTCCTGGCCGCGCACGCCCCGGAGATGCCGAAGCGAACGCCGGCCGAGACCCTCTCGCGCCTGGGTTCGCTCGGCGAGCAGCGCCAACGTGAGAAGCAGGACCACGAGACGGCCACCGGCGCGCTTCGACAGGCGGGCAAGCGGCTGCGGGACGCCGAAGCGGACCTTTCGGTCATCGAGGGAACGTTGGCCGACCTCGCGAACGAAGCGGGGGTGGCCTCCGCCGACGATCTGCCCGACGTGGTCGAGCGCGGCGCGCGCAAGCGCGGTCTCGTCGAAGAGCGCCGCAGGCTCGAGCAGGAACTGCTCGGCGAAGGATGCCCGATCGATCGCACGCGGGAGCGCGTCGTCCTGCTGGCCGACCACGATGTCGACGCCGAACTCGAGCCGCTGCGCGCGCAGGTCGTCGAGGCCGAGCAGGCTGCCGCCGCGCAGCGCGAGGCGGCCACCGAGGCCAAGCTCGCCTTCGAAGCATTGCACGCCGAGGGCGGGGCAGCCGAGAGCGCGGCCCGGGCCGCCGCGACGGGCGCCCGCCTGCGCGAGGACGTGCAGCGTTATGTGCGCCTCCTGCTCGCCGGTGAGCTCCTCGGCTCGGCCGTCGAGCGCTTTCGTGCGCAGAACGAGGCGCCTTTGTTGACGCTCGCGTCACGCCACCTCGAGCGCCTCACGCGCGGCGCCTACGGCTGCGTCGAGACCGACATCGACGACAAGAGCCGGCCGTTCTTTCTGGTGCGCGAAAGTGGGGGCAGCGCCGCCAAGAACGTCCAGCAGCTCTCCGACGGCACCCGTGACCAACTCCATCTCGCCCTGGTCCTGGGCTCGCTCGAGCACCGGTTCCGGGCGGGGGTCGAGCCGATGCCGCTGGTGCTCGACGACGTCCTCGTCCACTTCGACGACGAGCGCAGTCAGGCGACGCTCGAGACGCTGGCCGAGTTCTCGAAGATCACCCAGGTCCTGCTCTTCACCCACCACGACAAGATCCGGGAGCAGGCCCAGGGGGTCGGAGCCGTGATCCCGCTCGAAAACGCCGGCTGATCCTTCGTTTCCTGGAGCCGGGCCGCGCGGTCGTCCGGTCGGGAGGGGGACCCGGGGGCCAGCGTCGGCTCCCGGCCGGCGGCGGCCAGAGCGACGGTTGGCAGGGGCGGCACCGGGCCATGGGGCCGGAAAAGCGGCTGCCTTCGAGCCGTGGGGCGCGAAAAGGTGGTGAACTCGAGCGGATCCGCGCTAGAACAAGAGCCATGGCTTTGCGTTCGTTCTTCCTTCTATGTGGCGCTCTCTTCGTGATCTCCTGTGGCGACGGCGCCAGTCCGGGCACCGGTTCGGCGCCGCCGCCGGTGCCAGCGTGCACCGGAAATCTCGTCGACCTCTCGAGCGACGTCCAGCACATTCACGACCCGGCGATCGCCAAGCAGGACGGGACCTACTACGTCTACTCCTCGAGCGCGCTCGCTTCCTTTTATACGTCCCCAGACCTCCGCACCTGGACCAAGGCGGGGACGGTCTTCGACGCGCTTCCGCAGTGGATTCAGGAGGAGCTGCCCAACCCCAACCACATCGGCTCGCCCGACATCGCCTGGTACGACGGCAAGTGGGTCATGTACTACCAGAGCCACATCGCGCCGGGCTGCAACGCGGCGATGGGCGTGGCGACCAACGTGACCCTCGACCCGAACGATCCCGAGTACAAATGGGACGACCACGGCCTGGTGCTGCGCTCGGTGCCGCTCTTCGAGAACATCGACATCATCTGCGGCCAGGACGAGGTCCTCTTCGACGCGATCGACCCGCACCTCTTCGTCGATCCGACCGACAACCGACCCTGGCTGGTGTTCGGATCCACTCTCGGTGGCATCTTCCTGGTCGAAATCGACCCCAAGACCTTCCGGCCCACGCAACACCCGCGCAACTTCGTCCTGCTCGCCTCACGGCCCTTGATCCAGCTCGATCCGATCATCGAGGGGGCCTACATGATCCATCGCAACGGCTGGTACTACCTCTTCTTCTCCCACAACCGCTGCTGTCAGGGGCCGGATACGAAATACAACATCCTCGTCGGTCGCTCGCGAACGCTCGCCGGACCCTACTTCGACAAAGACGGCGTGGCGCTCCTCGACGAAGGGGGAACCCTGCTCATCGAGCGCGAAGGGAGGGTCATCGGGACGGGGCATACCGACGTCTACTCGGAGGCCGGCTACGACTACCTCGTGCACCACGGCTACGACTCCACGCTCGATTACGATTCCATCCTGAACGTCCGTCGTCTCGACTGGGGCGACGATGGGTGGCCCGTTGCCTGTATCGCCGCGGACTGACCTTTTGCGTGCATCCCTGCTGCGCAACCGGTAGCGCACGTCGAGGAAGAGGAGGAGGGTTCATGAAAGACTCATTCGATGCGATTCTCGGAGGCAACGGCGCGAGCCCGGCGATCCTGCGCGCGCTCGCGGACAATAGCTTCGATTCCATTCTGATTACCGACGCTTCTTCGCAGGGGCGGATCGTGTACGCGAACAAGGCGTTCAAGAAACTGACCGGCTATGACCCGTCTGAGGTGATCGGCAAGACGCCGCGCATCCTGCAGGGGCGCGGCACCGACCGCGCGGTGATCGACCGCCTCTCCGAAGCCCTCTCCTCGGGGGGACGCTTCGAGGGCAAGGCGGTGAACTACAAGAAGGACGGCACGCCCTTCATCATGCACTGGCGGGTGCTGCCCATCCGGGCCGGACGCCGGATCGAAGGCTGGCTCGCGATCCAGCGCGAAGGTCAGGTCGGCTAGGGGGCGGGCTCGCGCCGTCGCTCCCCACCCGCGCCGGGTATCGTATGGAAGAGTCCACGAACCAGGAAGGAAAGGGCCGCAGTGTCCTTCTGACGGGCGCGACCGGATTCGTCGGCCGGGCGGCGTACCCCGCTCTCGCCGCGGCGGGCTGGAAGGTGCGCTGTTCGACGCGCGATGCGGCCGCGGCCTCGTCGCGCTGGCCCGGGCGCGACTGGGTCACCGCCGACGTCGGCGATCGCGATTCGGTCGCGCGCGCGCTCGAGTGGGCGCGCGAGGTCACCTCAGATCGAAAGCGCGTAAACCTTTTTTCGGTGCCGTGATTTTCGTTCGTGGCTTGCTTTCGGACAAGGGGAGCCGGGCGGGACCGACACCAC
>JAPOLW010000221.1 GCA_029976905.1 bacterium
GGGGGCGATCCCGTCGGCACCGATCAAATCGGCAAAGAGAATCGTCGCGCCCCGGCGTTCACTCTCGCGCTTGCGATGCGCGCGGGGTAGACGCCCGATCAACTCGAAGACGGTTGGCGTCTCCTCGTCTTCGATCTCGACGGGCCGATAGTCCCAGAATTCACTGGTGGCGGACCTCGTCTCGGGCCCGACGAAGATCTGGCCTCGCTCGGAGGCATCCTCGAGGGCGCTGGCCAGCCGTGCAGCATTCCCCATGACGCACGTCCGGTTGTTGCCCTCGGATCCGGTCGGAACCGTGGCGACCGGCCCCGTACTGAGGCCAATGTGAATGCCCAGCGGTGGCTCGATGCCGCGGTCGACGTTGTACTGCGCCACCGCTTCTCGCATCTTGAAGGCCGCTTCGACGGCCAGGTCGGCACCATCACCGGCGGTCAGGGTCAACCCGAAGGCCGCCTTCACGCAATCGCCGAGATACTCGTCGATCGCGCCCCCCTGGGCGTACACGATCGCTTCCAACCGCTCGAAGCACCCGTTGACGATGCCGATGACCTCCTCGGGATCGAGACGCTCCCCGAGCGCGGTGAAGCCCGAAATGTCGGCAAACATCACGGTCGCACTGCGGACTCGAGTCGGGCGTGCTGCGTCGGTCGAGGGGGTCATGGTCGTCTCGCCTCTTTTAAAAGCACCTTCTCCTCCCGTGCGGCAAGTCCCGGGAGGGAAGACCGGGGCGGCAGCAAGCAAGGCACGCGACCCGCCCGGTTGCCCTCGAGAAACCGGTTCTTCCTTGACTCCGGGCCGCATTGCATGCCCCTCTGAAAGCATGGATCTGCCTGAGTTCTCCATTGCCGACGCCGCAGAGGCGCTTGGGTCCGGGCAATTATCCGAAACCGCCCTGTGTCGGGCCTACGAAGAGCGGATCGCGCTCGTGGACCGCGCCGGACCGACCCTGGGCGCCGTCCTCGAACTCGCTCCCGACCTCGAGGAACAAGCGCAGGCCTGCGAGCGTGAGCGCCGCGCGCAACGGATCCGCGGCCCCTTGCACGGCGTTCCCGTGCTCCTCAAGGATTGCATCGACACCGCCGGCGGCATGCAGACCACCGCCGGTTCACTCGCGCTTGCCGGACACCGGGCGAAACGCGATGCCTGGGTCGTGGAACGCCTGCGTGCCGCCGGAGCCATTCTCCTGGGCAAGGCGAACATGAGCGAGTGGGGCTTCATGCGCTCGCTCTCGGGCGTGAGCGGCTGGAGCTCCCGCGGCGGCCAGACCCGCAATCCCTACGCTCTCGACCGCAGCCCGTCGGGGTCGAGTTCGGGATCGGCGGTCGGCGTAGCCGCGAACCTCTGCACGGTTGCCATCGGCGCGGAGACCGACGGTTCGATCGTGCGCCCAGCTTCCATCAACGGCATCGTCGGTTTGAAGCCGACGGTCGGCCTGCTGGGACGCTCGGGGATCATTCCCGTGGCACACAGCCAGGATACCCCAGGGCCCATGGCCCGGACGGTCACCGACGTCGCCACGGTGTTGTCCGCGCTGGTCGGAGTCGATCCGCGGGACGCGAGCACCCACGAAGCCAGGCCGCATCGCCTGACCGATTACCTCATCGGTCTGGAGACCGGCGGACTTCAGGGAGCCCGCATCGGGATCGCCCGGTCCTACTTTGGTCTCGACGCAGGCGTCGATGCCGTACTGGAGGATGCGATCGCGGCTCTTCGGGACCTGGGCGCAACGGTCGTGGATCCCGTCCCCCTCGCGCGCCTCCCGCTGCCTCTACCGGCCGAGGTGACGATCTTCCTCTACGAGTTCAAACACGACATCAATCGCTACCTCGACGAACATCCGGACGTGACCCCGCGCACGCTCGAGGACCTGATCCGCTTCAACCAGCAACACGCCGAGCAGGTCATGCCGCACTTCGGCCAGGAAATCTTCGAGTTCGCCCAGTCGATGGGAGACCTCGCGAATGCGGACTATCGAGCGGCCCGGGACGAGGCGATCCGGGTGTGCCGCACCGAAGGAATCGACAAGGTCATGCGCGACTACGAACTCGACGCGATCGCAGGCCCGACCGACTCCATGCCGGCCTGGCCGATCGACTACGAAACGGGTGACCGGGTCGAGGGCGGGTGCTCGACGATGCCGGCAATTGCCGGCTACCCGCACATCACGGTGCCGGCCGGGTACACCCGCGGACTTCCCGTCGCGCTGTCCTTCTTTGCCGGCGCCTGGGAAGAACCGCGTCTCCTTCGTTACGCGTACGCCTTCGAGCAGGGAACCCAGCACCGCCGCGCCCCCACCTACCCGTCGAGCATCTCCTAGCGCGCGCACCTCCGGTGCTGCGTGCCTGCCGCGTCGAGGGCGGCGCAGCCGCTTCATCTTCCCCCGACCGCCTCGTCTTCCCCCGACCGCTTCATCTTCCCCCGACGACGAGGGGACCGGAAGCCCCGCTAGTCCGGATCGTCCCGCGCCGCAGCCGCGCTCCCATCGAAGCCCGCCGCGTGACGCACGACCTGAAAAACGTAGCTCTGCTCTGCGGTGCCGACCAGCAGATGCGCCATCGGCCCCTCGGCGTAGGCCGGCACGTCCGCGCCGCCATGCGTTTCCAGTCCCAGCGGGACCGCTGCTGGCTGCTGGAACCCGGGCGCCGTCGTGTCCACGGCGTCGAGATCCACCCGCGCGCCGCGCGGCGCACTCGGTCCGTTCGCGTAGGAAAGCGTCGTATAGGGCTTGCCGTCGCGAGCGAGCGAGGGGACGGCGCGTGGGCGTCCGGCATCGTCATTCTCGGTGACCAGTCCGAGGATGGGGTTTCCCCGGGTCGGGTATCCGGCAATGGTCATCGTGTGGCCGTGGTCGGCGGTCACGATCACGAGGGTCTCGGCCGCATCGGTCCGCTCGAGCACCACGCTGACGGCACGCGCGAGCTCCTCGGTCCCTGCCAACGCCCGGTACGCATTGTCGTAGTGGTGGGCGTGGTCGATGCGCCCCGCCTCGACCAGGAGGAGGAAGCCGTCCTCCCGCGCCGCCAACAGATCGAGGGCCCGCGCCGTCATCTCGGCCAGCGAAGGCTCGACCTTCCGGTCGCGATCCGCCTCGAAGGCCATATGGTCCGCCCCGAAGAGCCCCAGCAACCACGGCGTTCGCGCCGGATCGACAGCCAGCAGCTCTTCTCGGGTCGAAACGAAGCGACCGTCGGGATGGCGTTGCCGCCATTGCTCGATGAGA
Organism: bacterium; assembly: GCA_029976905.1. Lineage (GTDB taxonomy): Bacteria > Desulfobacterota > Binatia > UBA12015 > UBA12015 > VGTG01. The sequence continues at coordinate 3,221 of JAPOLW010000221.1, forward strand.
TCCCGCCCATCGGTGCGTCGACCTGGTTCTCCATCGGGCGCCCGGGCAGAGGTCGGCAGGAAGTAGGCGCCGCCGCCGCCCAGGGCGACGTGGACGCCGGCCCCGACGTCGCTTTCGACGAATTGGCGGGCGAGATCCACGCACCCCGCCTCACGTGCTTGCGCGGGCATGTCCGAGTCGGCCTCCCAGTTGCGCTCGGGGCTGTGGGCGTAGGCAGCCGCTGGCGTCGCGTGGGTGAACCGTGTCGTCGTCACGATGCCGGTGGCCATGCCCGCCGCTTGCGCCAGATCGAAGAGGCTCGCCACCTCGTGCCCGGCCGCGCTCGCACAGTCGCCGCGAAGGGCCCCGTCGTCGAGTCCGATGACTCCGGCCTTGGTCTTCACTCCACTCAGCAAAGCGGTCGCTGCTCCCGCGGAGTCAGCGACCTGCTGGTTCGTGTTGTAGGTCTTCAACAACGCGCGGTAGGGCAGACGCTCGAAAGCGAGGACGTTCTCCTCCCCCGACGCACCCCGACGCTGCCCCGCAAAGATTCGCGCCGCCGTGACCGTGGAGACGTCGAGCCCGTCTCCCACGAAGAGCACGACGTTCTTCGCACGACCGCCGATCGGGCGGCGTGCACGCGCTTCGGCCAGGGTGCGCTCCCCCTGCTGGAACCAGACGTCGTCGCTCTGGGGAAGCGACTTCGGCGCGCTCCGCCCCGACGCCGAACAGGCCACGACGAAACAGAGAACGAGGAGTGCCCCGCCCCGATGCCGCCCAATGCGCCAACCCGACACAGAGGAAGCCTCAGACGCCCCGCTGCCCGGGCTCGGGCAGGCAAAGACGCGGCGATCGACGCGGTGGTTCGGGAAGCATGACCTCCTTCCTGCCACGTCGGCGCCCGACTGGAAACACCCCCTGCATCCGAGGCGGTCCGGGTCCACTTGAATCCCCCTCGCGGATCGGAAAGGCTCCCGCCCTTCCGGGCTGCGGACGCGGCCCGCACACGATCATGGCAAAAGAGACGCCGACGCCACCCGCGCACGATCATCGCAGGAGAGAGGCCCCCGCTCCCGCGCGGCGCCGGCCCGGCCGCGGGACGGACGCTCCGACCGGAGGGTGGGGAGAGCGCGCGTGAGTCTGCCCACACACCAGGCCTCCCTGGTCGACGAAACGACCGACCCGCCCGGACTCCGCGGCGGATCGTGCCGGGCGTGTGGCTACCGCTTCTTTCCGTTCCAGGACTACGGATGTGAACGCTGTGGGGCCTCCGGGTCCGCCCTGCGCCGGCAGACCTGGGCGGGCCGGGGTCGACTGCTCGCCCGGGCCCTCGTGGACCGGGGCGCAGATTCCTTCGTGATGGCGCGCGTCGCACTCGAGGCAGGCGTCGAAGTCCGCGCGCTTCTCGATGGGGCGTCGGCGGAACCGCCCACCGGGGCCGCGTTGACGGCGATCCGGGTGCCTGTCGCGTCGGGGCCAGATGGGCACCCCGCCTTCGAGTTGCGCTTTCGCGCGGAGAAATCATGATCCGCAGCCTGGCGACCCAGCGACCCGTCTACGTCGTCGGCGTCGGCGTTCACCCGTATCAGCGTACCTCGACGACGAGTTACGTCACGCTCGGCCTGCACGCGGTCCGGGAGGCGCTTGCCGATGCGGGCGTCGCGTGGTCGGCAGTCGAATCCGCCTACACCGGCACGGCTCTCCTCGGCATCGCCGCTTCGCGGCCGATGCTGCGCCACCTCGGCGCGACCGGGATCCCCATGGCCCAGGTGGAGAACGCCTCGGCATCGGGCTCGACCGCCTTCCGGCAGGCCGTGATCGACGTCGCCGCGGGCATCGGCGATCTCTCACTCGCCATCGGCGTCGACAAGCCCGACCTGCCCCGAAGCGCTTCGCAGAAAACCGGCATCGGCGACCTCCTCGGACCGCGCTCCGCCCCGGCCGCCTATTTCGCGATGTTGGCCGACGCATACATGGCGCGCACGGGGACGAGCATCGAGGAAGTCGCCCACGTCGCGGTCAAGAACAGCCGCAACGGCGCCGCCAATCCCTGGGCACAACGCCGCAAGGCCCGATCGCTCGCCGAGGTCCTCGCTCCGCCGTCCATCGCCGGCTGCCTCACCCGTCTCCAATGCTGCCCCATCGGCGAAGGCGCCGCCGCCGCCCTGGTCGCCTCCGACGACGCGATCGAGTCCTTCGGCATCGATCGCTCTCGTGCAATCCGGGTCCTCTCTTCGGTGTCCCGGAGCGAACGGCCGAGCGAGCCGGGAGAAGACGGGGACACCCAACTGACCCGCGACACCGTAGACCGCGCCTACACCGAGACCGAATTGTCGGGCGAGGACCTCGACGTCGTGGAAGTGCACGACGCCTTCAGCATCGAGGAGTTGCTCTATGCCGAGGCGCTGGGTCTGTGCGCCCCGGGAGACGCGGCACGGACGGTCGTGGCTGGTGAGTTCGACATCGGCGGACGCTGCGCCGTGAGTGCGTCGGGCGGATTGCTCGCCATGGGACACCCCCTTGGACCGACCGGCCTCGGACAGATCGCCGAGATCACCCGACAACTGCGTGGTGAAGCCGGCGAACGACAACAGCCCGGGGCACGCACCGGCCTCGCCCACATGGTCGGTGCCGGCTCGGTCTGCCTCGTCCACGTCCTGCAACGCCTCTGAGCCGACGGCGTGGCACCCCGGGGGCCGATGCGATAGCACCGGACATGCATCTCCTTTGGGAAGCAAGAAAGAAGATCCCCGCGCGTCTGGTGATCGCGCTTGCCGCTGGTTGCCTCGGAGCCCTGCCCGCGCTCGGCGCCCCGGCGGACCACGCACGCGTCGAGCGGCACGTCGACGATCACTACGACGAACACGCTGGCCGCGCCCTCGAGATCTGGGAACTGGCCGAAGTCGGCTATCAAGAAGAAGAGAGCTCCCGTCTTCTGCAGACGGCGCTCGAAGCCGGCGGATTTTCGGTCGAGAGCGGCATCGCGGGAATGCCGACCGCCTTTCGCGCGCGCTACGGCGCGGGCACGCCCGTCGTGGCGATTCTCGCCGAATTCGATGCTCTCCCCGGTATGTCCCAGGAGGCGCGCCCGACGCGAAAGGCTCGCGTCGACGGCGGCGCCGGACACGCCTGCGGCCACCATCTCTTCGGCGCCGGATCGGTGGCGGCTGCCCTTGCCGTACAGGAGTGGCTCGCGGCGACCGGGACGCCCGGGACCCTGCTCGTCTTTGGGACCCCGGCC
>JAPOLW010000222.1 GCA_029976905.1 bacterium
GATGGAACGCCGGAGATTCGCCGCGGATTGCGACCTGTGCGCGGCGACGTCCGCCTCGAGCGCCGCGGTGGTATCGCGGAGCGCCGCGAGCGCAGCCTCGGCGGAGGCGGCTCGCGTCATGAGCGCCGCGTTGTCCAGCTGCGCCACCAGCGTCCCCAATTGCGGGAGCGACTCGAACGGGAGCGTGAAGATCACCTGGTCGATCCCCTCGCGTTCTACGATTTCCGCCACCTGGTCCCATGACCCACAGATCGGCGTCGAGCCCACGAATCCGCCCACGCTCGAAGGGTTGTCGGTCAGGAAGCCTCGTATCTTGAGCCCGAACTCCGGGTGCCGGGTCATCCTCTGATGGATGGCGCGCCCGAGATCTCCGTCTCCCACCAGCAGGACGTGGCGGAGATTGAACCCGCGTCGCCGCGCTTCGCGCAGAACCTCACGCAAAACCGCCCGTTCCGCCACCACACCGACGGTCGCCAGGACGAAAAAGAGCAGGAGGGTCAGACGGGAGAGGGAAAAAGCCTTCTCCACCCCCAGGAAGCTCACGGCGGTGAAGATCAGCATGGCAAGCGTCGACGCCCGCAGAATCCGGCGCCGCTCCGCGGCCTGGCTGGCCGCACGCATCGGGTCGTAGAGGCCGTTGGCCTGGAAGACCAGCCCCCAGATCGTGAGGACCACCGGGAGGAGGGCAAAGTAGTTCTCGACGGGCGGCACGCCTTTGGTCGCCGGCACGAGTTGCACCCAGAAGCGCAGCAGATACGCCACCACGAACGAAGAGCCGATGACGAAAAGATCCGCGGCGACGAAGAGACCGCTGAAGAGTTGACGACGCTCCTTCAGCATCGTCGGCCTGCTGGCGCCGGAAATCCGGCCCCATTGGGCCGGCTATGGGATTTTGCGTGGTTCACGCTCGGTTCACCAATGCCCGCTCGTAGGCCGCAAGCGTGGCCCGCGCCGTCGCCTCCCAGGAGAAGCGAGCGGCTTGCTCCAGACCAAGCCGAACGAGCTGAGCACGATCCACCCCATCCACTCCAAAGACCCCCCTATATAGAGCCGTCCGCAGCCCGGCAACCGAGCCCGCCGGGAAAAGAAGCCCCGCATCGCCCACCACCTCAGGCAGGCCTCCCGCGTCGGAGGCGACGACCGGGACGGAGGCGGCCATGCTCTCGAGAACCGGCAGGCCGAAACCCTCGTAGTCCGAAGGCACCACGACTGCCTCGGCCGAGGCGTAGGCGAGCCTCATCTCCCTCTCCGAGAGGGCCCCGAGCGTCAGGACCGTGTCGGTCGGCAGCCCGCAGTCCTCGATCAGATCGAGCACCTCGGGACGGTTCGATCCCTGCCCCGCGAGCACCAGCCGTAGCCCCTCGGGACGCACCCGCACGGCCTCGGGGAGTAACTCCCGGAATGCCTCCAGAAGCAGCGGCAGCCCCTTGTGGGGCAGACCGTTGGTCACGTTCAGGAGGTAGGGGCGCTCGATCCGCAGTCGCCGCAGAAAAGCCTCGACCTCGGGCCCGGCTGCGGGCGCCGCCCAGGTGGCCGAGACCCCCTCGGGAACCACGCGAATCCTCTCGGGCTCGATCCCGAGCGATTCCTCGACGTCCGCCGCAACCGCCCGGGAGGGAGTGATCACCAGCGCCGCATGCCGGCGGACCGCCGAAAACATCCTTCGGGAATAGGCCGCATGCACGCGCGAGCGTGGGAAATGGAGATGGATCAGGTCGTGGATCGTCACGACCAGACCGCAGCGCAGCCCCATGGGCGACACGTAGTGGGGAACATGCAGGAGATCCAACTCGGCGCGACTCGCTTGCCGGGCGACCTCGAGGTGCTCACGGATCGAGTAGATCGGGGCGTGCAGAGGCCGGATCTCGAATTCGGGAGCCAGCCGATGCACTTCCTGGAAATCACGAGGGTGGGCGAAGAGGATGATCTCTTCATTCCGGATGAGTTCGGGGAAGCTCGAGATGAGGGCGGCGACATAGCGCCCGATGCCCCCATTGCGGAGCATCCTCACGTCGAGCCCGATCCGTACCACCCCTCACCCCTCTCGCGCTCGAGAGCGCCGGTGTTCCGGCCCGGCGCCGAGTACTTCACTGATCACGTAGACCGGCTTCCCCTGCGACTCATGGTACGTGCGGGCCAGCATCTCGCCAAGCAGGCCGAACGTGATGAATTGGAGTCCCGTGACCAGCAGGACGATCGCCAGAAGAACGATCGGGCGGCCGCCCAGTTCGATCCCGAAGAAGATCCGTTGGGCGCCGAGCAGGCCGAGCAGTCCCGATCCCGATACCGCCAGCAGCAGCCCAAGCAGTCCAAAAACCTGGATCGGACGGGTGGAGAAGTCCGAGAGAAACTTCACGGTCACGAGATCGAGGATCACCCGGACCGTGCGGGTGAGGCCATACTTCGAGCGACCGAGGTTTCGTGGCCGGTGCCGCACCGGCAACTCCGCCACCCGCGCACCCAGACTGCCCGCGATCGCCGGGAGGAAGCGATGCATCTCGCCGTACAGCCGTAGCTCCGAGACGACCGAACGGCGATAGGCTTTGATCCCACAGCCGTAATCGTGAAGAGCGAGCCCAGTGACCCGCGAGATGATCCAGTTGGCGACCTTCGACGGCAGAATACGCGACAGCGCTGCGTCGTTCCGATTGCGTCGCCAGCCGCAGACGACGTCGTATCCGGCCGTCAGGAGTTCGAGAAGCTCGGGGATGTCGGCCGGATCGTTCTGGAGATCACCGTCCATGGTGACGATGACCCGGCCGGCCGCATGCTGGAACCCGGCTGCCAGTCCGGCCGTCTGACCAAAATTGCGCCCCAGGCGCACGACCCGCACATCCGGATTCTGTCGATGCACCTCCGTGAGTCGATCGAAGGTCCGATCCCGGGACCCATCGTCCACGGCCACGACCTCCCAGCGCAGATCGAGACCCTGCAGGACGCCGACCAGCTCCTCGAAGAAGGGAGCCACCGCCGCCTCCTCCTCGAAGAAGGGGACCACGACGGAGAGATCGCAAAGGTTTTCGCCGGCCTCTGCCGTCATAGATATTTGCCGGCAATGACGCGCAGGCGCTCTCGCGCTTCGCCCGAGATCGCGGCAGGGTCGGTGATGATGGCCCCCTCGAGAGTGCTACGACAAGCACAATCCCCCGTCGGCAGCGCGGCCGCGAGCGTTCCGACCGTGCGCGCCGCCAGGCGTGCGTTCGCGCGGAGGACCTCGAGGATCGCACCCACGTCGACCTCCTCCTCGTCTTCGTGCCAGCAATCGTAATCGGTACACAGCGCGAGGCTCGAGAAACACATCTCCGCCTCCCGCGCCAACTTCGCTTCCTGCAGGTTCGTCATTCCGATGACCGAAGCTCCCCACGAACGGTAGAGATTCGATTCTGCACGCGTCGAGAATTGGGGACCATTCATGTTGACGTAGACGCCACCTTCGTGAACGGTCTCCGCGCCTGCCTCGCGTGCGGCTCGAGTGACCGCCTGCGCAAATCCCGCGCAGACCGGGTCGCCGAACTGCACGTGGGCCACGACCCCATCGCCGAAGAACGTCGTCGTCCGGGCCGTCGAGCGATCGATGAACTGATCGGGAATCAGCACGTGGCCGGGAACGATCTCCTCGCGAAGCGAGCCTACCGCACCCACCGACAAAAGCTGCACGACGCCGATCTGCTTGAGCGCGTGCACGTTCGCACGGAAGTTCAGCTCGCTGGGAAGGATCCGGTGGCCCCGGCCATGGCGCGGCAGGAACGCGACCTCCGTCGCGCCCACGCGGCCCAGAACCAGTTCGTCCGAGGGATCCCCAAAGGGGGTGGAGAGCCGTACGCGCCGCACGTCCTCCAATTCCTCGAGATCGTAGAGCCCACTTCCACCGATGACCCCCAGGGTCGCACGCGCATCGTCCATCATACGGAAGGGACTTTGCACAAGGCCCGGTGCAGGGCAATTACGAGCGGCCTTCGTTCGGGCCGCTCCCCACGGGGCGGCGCCCGGCAAGCTGCCCGCACGCGGCCGCAATGTCCGGCCCCCGACTTTCCCGGATGCTGGTGCTGATCCCATGGTCCAGCAGGATTCGCTGGAAGGCGCGGGTTCGGGCCGTCGACGCCCGCTCGTAGGGCGCGCCCGCAAAGGCGTTCCAATAGATCAGGTTCACCTTGGCGCGGATCCCGTGCAGAAGGCCCACCAGACGCCGCGCATCGTCGGCCGAATCGTTCTGCCCCTCGAGCAACGTGTACTCGAAGGTGATCCGCTTCCGGCGCGGCAACGGCAACGTGCGACACTCGTCCAGGAGCTGCTGCAGCGCGTATTTCCGCGTCACCGGCATCAATTCGCGCCGTTTCTCCTCGGTGGTCGCGCCAAGCGAGACCGCAAGGTTGACCCGGGTACTCTCGAGAAGGCGCCGCATCTCGGGCACCAACCCCACGGTGGAGACGGTGATCCGCCGCGGCGAAATACCGAGCCCCCAGGGCGCGGTTACGATCTCCAGGGCCCGCAGCAGCGTCTCCAGGTTGTGCAGCGGCTCTCCCATCCCCATGAAGACGAGGTTTGTCAGCACCGGCGCTCCCGGCGTCTGCGCGGCCAACTCCCGCCCGAGCACGATCTGGCCCACGATCTCCTCCACCCGCAGCTGACGCTTCAGGCCCAGCTGGGCCGTAGCGCAGAACGTGCAGCCCATGGCACAGCCGACCTGCGAAGAGATACACAGGGTGAGCCGCTCCCCGTCGGGGATCAGGACGCTTTCGATCCGCTCCCCATCACCGAGCTCGAGTGCAAGTTTGCGGGTCCCGTCGGCCGACTCCTGCACCTCCACGACCGAAACGGCTCGCCCCCCCAGACGGCGGCGCAACTCCTGACGTTCGTTCGCAGGAAGATCGGACATCTCCAGGGGGTCGTCGACACCGCGCCGATAGACCCAGGCCAGAAGTTGCGCAGCACGATAGCGCGGCAGGCCGAGATCCTCTGCAAGCCCCTCGGCGGTCGCCGGATCGAGCGCGTGCAAGGGCTGCACGGCTCGGACCTTCTGATCAGGCGAGTTCGGCACCCGGGAAGAAGAACGCGATCTCCTCGCGCGCGGTGTCCGGCCCGTCCGATCCGTGGGCAGCGTTCTTCTCGACGTCGGTGCCAAAGTCCGCCCGTACCGTCGCCGCCTCCGCCTTCGCCGGATCGGTGGCGCCGAGGACTTCACGGTACCGCAGGATGGCGTTCTCGCCTTCGAGCACGGAGACGAAGACCGGCCCCGAGGTCATGAAGTCGCAGAGATCGGAATAGAAGGGGCGCTCCTTGTGGACGGCGTAGAAGGCCTCTGCCTGCGCGCGCGACAGGCGCGTCACGCGACCGGCGACGACACGCAGTCCACCGGCCTCGATACGAGCCAGGACCGGTCCGATGCCATGTTTGGCAAATGCGTCGGGCTTGATGATCGAAAACGTTCTCTCCAACATCGTCGTTCCCTCGATTCGTCAGGCGCCAAGCGCGCCCTTGAGCGTGGTGCCGAGATCCGCCGGGCTCGCCGCCACCCGGATTCCGGCCGACTGCATCGCTTCGATCTTGTCGGCGGCGGTTCCCTTGCCTCCCGAGATGATCGCGCCGGCATGTCCCATGCGCTTCCCCTTGGGAGCGGTCTGCCCGGCGATGAACCCGGCCACCGGCTTCTTCATTTCCCGTCTCACGTACTCGGCCGCCTCTTCCTCGGCCGAGCCGCCGATTTCGCCGATCATGATCACGCCTTCGGTGTCTGGATCCGCGTTGTAGAGTTCGAGAACGTCGATGAATCCCGTCCCGTTGACCGGATCCCCACCGATGCCGACACAGGTCGACTGGCCGATGTCGAGTTGGGTGAGCTGATGAACGGCTTCGTAGGTGAGCGTTCCGCTCCGCGACACGACGCCGATCTTTCCCGGGCGGTGAATGTACCCGGGCATGATCCCGATCTTGCATTCGCCCGGCGTAATCACGCCCGGACAATTCGGGCCCACCAGGCGCGTATCGCAATCGGCGAGAAAGCGTTTGACGCGCACCATGTCGAGGACCGGAATGCCCTCGGTGATGCAGATCACCAGCTCGACGCCGGCGTCGGCCGCTTCCATGATCGCATCGGCGGCAAAGGGCGGCGGCACGTAGATGACGCTCGCATTGCAACCCGTCGCCGCCCGGGCCTCGCCGACGGTGTCGAAGATCGGGATTCCCTCGAAGTCCCCGCCCCCCTTGCCGGGCGTCACTCCCGCGACCATCTGCGTCCCGTACTCCCGGCAGGTACGCGTATGGAACTGGCCGGTCGAACCGGTGATTCCCTGGGTGACGACCTTCGTGTCTCTTCCGACGAGAATGCTCATCGCGACGCCTCGACCACTTTCCGGGCCGCGTCCGCCATGTCGGCAGCCGTGATGATGTTCAGACCGGACTCCGCAAGGATCTTGCGTCCCTGCTCGACGTTGGTTCC
>JAPOLW010000223.1 GCA_029976905.1 bacterium
ATCGTATCGCCGACCCCGATCGCCTCCTCGCCCAGTTGCTGCGGGCTCACGTAGACGGTGAACGGGATGAGCGCGCCGATGAAGATTCCGCCCAGCGCGCCAAGTCCGCCATACCAGGTGGTGCCCCGCACGAAGGCGGCGACCCCGAGGCCGACGGCCGCCAGGAAGACCAGGACGAAGAGCGTTCGATCTGCGGGGATTCCGCTCAGGCGATTGAGGCGGAACCAGGCGAGGAAACAGCCCAGGGCCAGGAGCAGCGCTCCGATGCCGAGTTTGGTTCCGGGTTTCGAAGCCATCCGAACTCCGCTTGAACCTCTATGCGGACGAGCGCCAGGCTGCAACCTGCCTCCTTCCTGTTCTTTCGGTCGGCCGCGTCGTTTGCCATCCTGAAGGTCGATGAAGACTCCGCTCCTCGACCTTCACGAGGCCACCGTCGGACCGGACGAGATCGACCATCTCGGTCACATGAACGTCCGCTTCTATGCCGAAAAAGCCCTGTACGCCTCGCGTGTGCTCGCCGAACGCATCGGACTCCCGGCGGCAGGCGGGCCCGGTGCGGGGGCGGTCTTCGAACTGCGCGAGAGTTTCACGCGCCATTATCGGGAGCAGATGAAGGGCGCCCATCTGGTCGTTCGTGGTGGCGTGCTCGACGTCCGCAGCGACGGCGTGCGCTTCTACCATGAGCTTCTGAACCCTGCGCGAGAAGAGCGCGCCGCCACGTTCGTGCACGAGATGGGCCTATGCGACAGCGTGTCCCGGGCCCCCCGTCCCTTGCCGGAGAGTGTCGCCATCGAGGCGTCCCGTTGCCTGGTGGACTGGCCCGAGCATGGCCGCCCGCGCACCATCGACCTCGACCGCGAGCCGCGTCAGCTGGGTCTGGAGGAGGCGCGCAAGCGTGGGATCGCGATGCGCGAGGTGCGCGTGCTCGGCGCGGACGAGTGCACCGAAGATGGGTTCTTCCCGGCCGTCCGGTACGCCGAATTGGTCTGGGGAGGGACTCCGGTTCCCGCGCGCGACGAGTGGACGCCCTTGCAGAAGCTGCCCGATGGGACGCCGTTTGGATGGGCCATCCTCGAGAATCGCGGCATTCTGCGTCGTCTTCCCCGGGCGGGCGACTGCGTGCAGAGTTTCGGTGTCGAGGTCTCGGTCGGCCGCAAGACGTCCTACCGCCATAGCTGGGTCTTCGACGTCGATCGGGGCGACGTGCTGTGCATGAATTCCACGGTCGACATCGCCTTCGACATCGAGCGCCGCCGTTCGATCGAGATTCCCGAAACGAGCCGCACGCGTCTCACGGCCCGCTGCCAGCCCGATTTGCTCTGAGCAGCGCCCGCCGCGGCCCATCCGGCGCGACCGGGCGAGCGCCCGGGCCCGCGACGGCGTCCGGAAGGGACTCCGCAAGGGCGCGTGGATGCGGGGGAGGGGGCTTCCGACTTGCGGTGGCGACGCCCACTGCGGTGGAGTACCCTGAGGGCGATGTCGAAGGGTTCGACAGATCCGAAGGCCTCGCTTCCGGCGACAGGAAACGTCGCCGCACCCGCGGCGAGCGCATCCGGAACCCGTGCGAGCCTGCAGCGGGCCTTCTCCGTCGCGATCTTTCCCGTCCTCTTCGGCGGACTCCTGGCCTATGCCTACGTGAGCGTGCCGGAGCGGGGCGGCGCGGCGCTCGGCATCCTGATGGCGATGGCGTACACGACGATCGCGATCTGCGAACGCCTCTTTCCGCACGCCGAGTCCTGGAAGCACTACCTGCGCGAAGACTTCGTACCCGATCTGCTCTTCATCGGAACGAACAACCTTCTCAGTGGGTTTCGCGACATCGCGGTCCAGACGATTGGGCTCTTCGTGGCGGCGCAATTCGCCGGCCAGGTCGGCTTCCACCTCTGGCCGCAATCGTGGCCGCTGATCGCGCAGTGGGCGCTGGCTCTCGTCGTCTACGAGTTCGGTCACTATTGGGCGCACCGCATGGCCCACGAGGTGGAATTCTTGTGGCGTTTCCACTCGCTCCACCACAGTCCGAGTCGGCTGTACTTCCTGAACGCCGCGCGTTTCCATCCGATCGACACGATCTGGCTCAACCTGGTGAGCATCACCCTCCCCCTCGCCATGGGCGCGCCGCGTGAGGTCCTCTTGCTGGTCGCCGCGGTCAGCATCGTGCACGGGGTCTTCCAGCACTCCAACCTGGTGCTGCACCTCGGGCCGCTCAACTGGATCTTCAGTGGGCCCGAATTGCACCGCTGGCATCATTCGAAGGTGCTCGAAGAGGCCAATACGAACTACGGCACGAATCTGATCGTGTGGGATACGCTCTTTGGGACGCGCTTTCTTCCCGACCGCGCGCCGCCCGAAGACATCGGCATCGAGGCGCCGAAGGCCTACCCGAAGGGCTTTTTCGGCCCGCTTCTGGCGCCCTTTCGCTGGAGGCAACTGGAGGTGGCCGCGGGGGCACCGGAGTCGGCGTCCGGCGCTCGCGCCGCCTAGCTAGACGCGATCCTCGAAAGGTCCTATCAGGCGCGTGTGATGAAAAATTGCCGGGACGCGCGGGTACGGAGGCACACGACCCCGTGGAGCCGTGGCGCCATCCAGGCTTCCCTGGTTGCTCTTGGGCTGTGGGGTCTTCTTCCTGGCGCCGTTGCGGCTCAGGACGACAGTCCCAGCGGCCCTTCGGGCTACGTCGAGAGCATCGAGAGCCCGCAAGACGTCGGTGGATCGGACGCCGAGGTCGATGCCGCCGAGGCGCAGGTCGAGGCGGGCGAGGGCAGGTCGGGCCTGTCCCGGGGCGAGCGACGCCGGGTGGAGGAGATCGTCGTCCAGGCGCGCAAACGGGCCGAGTTGCTCGAGGACACGCCGATTTCGGTCACGGCGATCGGGGCCGCGGCCCTGCGTGAGGCCAACGTCCAGCGAACCGATCAGCTCGCCGAACTCGTGCCGAACCTCGTCTTCACCCAGGCCCGTACCACCAACGCGGCCCGTGCCCGGATCCGCGGCATTGGCACCACGACCGGGGAGGCGGCCTTCGACCCCGGCGTGGGGACCTACGTCGACGGAGTCTACCTGCCGCGCGGCGGCAAGATCCTCGACGTGCTCGACATCGCCCAGGTCGAGGTGCTGCGCGGGCCGCAGGGGACGCTCTTCGGCAAGAATACCGTCGGCGGAGCGATCAGTTTCACCACCGTGAAGCCGAGCGACGAACTCGAAGGCTTCGTCTTCGTGCGGCCCGGTAGTCTCGGTCAGTTGCGCTCGCGCTGGATGCTGAACGTGCCGGTCGCGATGGGCTGGCTGGAGGACAAGCTCTCGACCCGGTTTGCCTTCGCGACCGCGAACGATCGGGGCTGGGTCGAGAACGAGAGCCGCGACAACTGGGAGAGCAATCTGAACTCGCTCACCTTCCTCGGCTCTCTGCGCTTCGTTCCCGTCGACGACCTCACGATCGACGTGAGCGGTTCGTGGGATCGCTCGATGTCCCACCGGCGCGGTCGCACCTGCGCCTACCAGCAGGACGGAACCCTGACCTTCCTGTATCCGGGCTTGCGCGAGGCCTGCGCGGCTTCGGAGCCGTACCGCATCCGGACCGATGCGCCCAACAACGATTACCAATTGAGCTACGGCGTCTGGGGGACGATCGACTACCAGATGGGCGCCGTGGGGCCGCTGGAGAGTCTCTCCCTGCGCTCGATCACCTCCTGGCGCGAACAGAAGACGCCGAAGTACACCAGCGAGGACATCGACGCGACCGAAGTTTTCGTCACCCGCCTCGACACGCTGCCCGGCCAGCCCGGCTTCCGACAGATCCAGCAAGAACTCCAGGTGATCGGCGCGGCCCTCGACGATCGTATCCATTTCATCGGGGGCTTCTTCGGCTTCTGGGACCAGGGGGGTGACGTCGGCGGGGCCGGCGGCGGCGTCGTGCAGAACGGCAACGGCTTCCTCAGCATCGGGCAGCAGGAGATCGACAACTTCACGTGGGCGCTCTTCGGTCAGGCCACGGTCGACGTGACGTCGTGGCTGAGTCTGACCGGCGGCGTGCGCTATACCGAGGACACCAAGCGCAATACGATCGCCAACCAGTCGCTCGATCGAGCCCAGCTGGCGGCGCTCATGGCCAATCCCGCCCTGGCGCCCGAGATCTTCGCGCAAGAGGGCACGCCGATCGATTCGGGGGAGGAGACCTTCACGCGTTGGACGCCGATGGGCAGTCTCTCCCTCTTTGCGCCCGAAGACTGGCTCAAGCCCGTGGCGCTCGATCACCTCATGGCCTACTTCACCTACTCGCAAGGGTTTCGTGGTGGCGGATTCAATGCGGTGATCGATCCGCTGCAGGAAGACCTGCTGGCGTTCGGTCCCGAGCAGATCGAGAGTTTCGAAATCGGGCTCAAGACCATCGCCTGGGAGCAGCGGTTGACCTTCAATCTCTCGCTCTTTCTCATGAACTTCGAGGACATCCAGGTCCTGCAGAACGTCGCCTTCGTGGATCCCGACGACCCCGACAATCCGATCGTGCGCCGCATCACCACCAACGCCGCCCGGGCACGCAGCAAGGGTCTGGAGGCCGAGATGCTGGCGGTGCCGATCGATGGGCTGCAGGTGACCGCCAACATCGGCGTCCTCGATGCCGCGTATACGAATTTCATCGATGCCGGAGGGAACGATCGTTCCGGCAATCGCTTCGGAGAGCCCCGCTTCACGAGCTTTCTTGCCGTGCAGTATTCGTTCCCGGTCGTCGTCGGGGAGGCCTGGTCGAGCGGCTGGCTGACGCCGCGTCTCCAGTGGTCGTACACGGGCGCGCGTTATTTCGGTGCCCTCAACAACGACACGGCCTTCCAGGGGGGCTACAACAAGCTCGATGCGCGCCTCTCCTACGACTTCCTGGACGACCATGCGCAGGTCGCTCTGTGGGGCATGAACCTCACCGACGAGACGTATCTCGCCTTTGCCGAAGACCTCGTCGGCGTCTTCGGCATCACCTCGCAGGGCTACGCGGCGCCGCGCGCCTTCGGGGGCGAGCTTTCCTACCGCTTCTAGGGGGAAGCGGAACACCTACAAAGGAGAACACATGTCGTCGTGGAAACGTGAGAGGGTCGGGGCGCTGGTCGAGCGCAGGGGGATCGCGTTCGTGTTGGCAGCGCTCGTGGGGTTGCCCACGTTTGCTGCGGCCGACGACAAAGCGGCCATCGAGGCGCGGGTCGCGAGTTGGGGGCGCAATTGCAAGAACGCCGTCGCCGCACGTCACCCGGGTGCCAACATGGCCCAGATCGAGGTCGGTCTGGTGGGTCTGGTGCGTGACGGTATCGCCGCGGGCAAGCTCACGCTGGCGGACGTCGACCGCGGGGGCCTCGCCTACGAGTACCGGGTGCGCGGGGCCAAGGGCGGCGATGTGCATGGTTTCTGCAAGACCGATGGGAAGGGCGACGTCACCGACGTGACCGAGGTCGACCCGGCCGGCGACGAGAAAAAGGCCGACGCCAGGAAGATCGAACAACTCGTCGACCGCGGCCGCGCAAAGTGCAAGGAAGCCGTCGTCGCGCGCTACCCGAAGGCGAAGCCCTCCGAGGTGACGGTGCATCTCGGAGCGACCCTGCGCCAGAGCCTCGATGCGGGGGAAATGACAAGCGCCGACGTCGAGCGCGGCGGCTTGAGCTACAACTTCGAGGTGCGTGGAAGCGACGGCGCCAAGGGGTACTGCAACACCGACGGCAAGGGCGCGGTCTCCGAAGTCCAGTCCTTCGACTGAGGGCGGGCGACCCGGGCCCCGACGGGCGCGCCCGACCCGACCCTTCGAGGGCGGGCCATCGACCCGGTGGGCCTGACGGTGCCCGGGCGCCCGCGGCCGGCGGACGCGGCGGCGGTGCGACGAGGAGTTCTGCGTGGAAATGGCGGCCGCTTGCGGAAGCCTCCCCGAAACGCGTACTCCTCTTCCTCCAGTCACGTGCCGGAGTGGCGGAATTGGCAGACGCGCCGGACTCAAAATCCGGTTCGGGCAACCGAGTGTGGGTTCAAGTCCCACCTCCGGCACTTCGCGCTGCGCGCTCCTGCTGTCGCTGGGCCTCTGCCCGCGCGCAGGCGCGCTCCTGCTGTCGTTGGGCCTCTGCCCGCGCCCAAGCGCGCGCGAGGGAAGTCACCCGGCCCCATCCACCCCGCAGCGACCGGTTTCGCGCTCGCTCCACGATCCTTGCTTCCCCGTGCGGGCACGCGGCCACCCGTCGGCATCGTGCTGCCGGCCTCCGTCCGCTCCGTGCGTCGACGAGCGGGGCAGCCCGGAAGGCGCCGGGCGCGGCGCCGGGTGGTTCGCCGTCACAGCAGTCGCGCCGCGTCGTCGTAGTCGACCAGGCCCAGGCGGGCGCCGTCGTACAACTCGCGCTCGACGGGCCACGGTGGGCTTCGGTCTTCGCCGGCAGTGAGGGGGGACGCCTCGAAATCC
>JAPOLW010000224.1 GCA_029976905.1 bacterium
ATCGTATTTGTGGAGATGATCGTCGCCATCCACGCGTCCGCCCGGAAACACGTACATACCGCCGGCGAACGAAGCCTGGGTGGTGCGCTTCAACATGAAGATCTCGTAGCCAGCCACCCCGGTTTGACGGTGGAGGACGTCGACGATCCCTCCTTCGGCGCGTGGACCTGCGCCGGTGGGGAAAGCCACGGCGAGGCGTGCGACCCACTCGACCGCGAGTCCTGCGGATCCGGAATCTGTCGCTCGACGCCCACCGACTCCTTCGCCTGCATCGGCTTCGGACCGGACTCGGTCCGCGGGGTCCCCACCCAAAGCCGCAACATCGGGGGGGGCCAGGAGCCGCAGATCTTCCAGAGCCTACGCCCCGGAGTCTTCGGACAGGTGCCCATCGAGGGCATCGCCTTCTGGAATTCACACGCCCTGAATCCGACCCAGAACGATCACGTCCTCAACGGGCGTCTGAATCTCTACTTCGCCGAAGAACAGCGGTTCCCGGTCGTCGTCCTTCTGGGCATCGATGGGGTCTTCGCGCCCGACGCGGCGCCCTTTACCGAAGAAACGTATTGTCGAGACTACACGATGCCGCGCGGCGCCCGCCTCTTCTCCATGACGTCGCACTACCACAAGCGCGGCGTACGCTTCTGGGCCAACCTCGCCGATGGGACCCAGATCTACGAGAATTTTCTGTACGCCGATCCCACGCGCACGGCCTTCGACCCGCCGCTCGCCTTCGACGCCGAAGACCCCCGGGAGCGACGCATCGAATACTGCGCCACCTTCAACAACGGCCAGAACCCCGACGGGAGTCCGAACGTCGAGACGGTCACCCGCCTCTCCCGGATCCCGGAGAACTCGGGCAACGGATTCATTCCGGCCGGATGCACGCCGACCGCTTGCGTCGCCGGCCGCATCGACGCGTCGTGCGGAGTCGACGCGGATTGCGACTCGTCACCAGACGCGAACGACGGCTGGTGTGATGCGTGCCCCCTGATCGGCGGGGAGACCACCGAGCACGAGATGTTCATTCTGATCGGCCAGTTCCACATGGCCGAAGGCTATCCTCAGCCCGACGCCGACGACATCGTCGGCGTCGGCTTCTGAGCGCGCCAGCGCTCGACCACGACGTCGGACCGGCCCCCGTGGGGCCAGCCAACGGCGCTCAATCGAGCGATGGTAGGTGTTGGGGCGCCGGAGCCGTGAGCAGGATGCCGCCGTCCACCATCAGCGTCTGTCCGGAGACGAATCGCGCCCCGTCCGAACAAAGATACGAGATGGCGTCGGCAACGTCGTCCGCGGTGGCCAGACTTCGCAGCGGCGTGAGTTCACGGACGTCGCGCTGCATGGCGTCGTGCCCCTCGCCTGCGTAGAAGCGGGTCGAGTCGGTGTCGGCGTAGACGAAGTTGACACAATTCACCCGGATCCCGCGGGGGCCGAGCTCGAACGCGAATTGGCGGGCGAGCATCTCCATCGCGGCCTTCGCAGCCCCGAGCACGCCGTGCCGCGGGAGGGTGCGGACGCAATCGTAGCCGGAGATCGCGACGATCCGGCCGCCGCCGCGCTTCTCCATCAGTGCCGCAGCGCGCTGCACGCCGAAGAGAAACCCGTGCACCGTGATCGCAAAGGTCTTCTCCACATGATGCGGCTTGATCTGCGCGAGCGGCTTGAAGGCCGTCGCGGCCGCGTTGGAGATGAAGATGTCGAGGCCATCGAAACGCTCGGCGATCTCGTCGAAAGCGCGATCGCGCGCCTCCGGATCGCCGGCATCGAGCTGCACCGGAACCCCCTCTCCGCCCAACGCCACGATCTCGCGCGCCACCTCGTCGGCGGCCGCGCGCTCCCTCCGATAGCCGATGGCGACCGTCCCTCCGCGAGCGCCCAGCTTCAATGCGGCCGCCCGTCCGATTCCGCGGGAGGCCCCGGTGATGAAGGCGATCCGACCTTTCAGGTCCTTTTCCACGTCCGGGCTACTTTGCCTTCCACTGCGGCGCGCGCTTCTCGATGAACGCGAGCGGGCCCTCGGCGAAGTCCTCGGATCGGAAGACCGGCCCCACCAACTCGCCACATTTGGCGAAGGCATCGGAATCGGACATCCCGTCGGTCTGCAAAATGGCCTGGCGGGACGCCCGCACCGCGAGTGGTGCAGCCTCGTTGATCTTGTCGGCGAGCGCCAGGGCTTCGCTCAAGACCTGATCCGCCGGCACCACACGGTTGACCAGGCCAAGCTGGTACATCCGCTCCACGGGAAACGGCTCTCCCGTCATGGCGAGTTCGAGTGCGGCGTTCTTACCGAGAAGGCGCGGCAGGCGAACCAGGCCGCCTGCCAACGCGATCAGAGATCGCTTGACCTCGGGGATTCCGATCAGGCCTCCCTCGGGCGCCACGATCAAGTCACAAGCGATCGCCAACTCACAGCCGCCGGCGAGCGCCGGTCCGTTCAGGGCGGCGATCACCGGCTTGGTGCGCTCGCGCTGAACGAAGCCCCCGAACCCTCCGCGCTGGGTATTGAGCGCCGCCGCTTCACCGGAATTGATGGCCTTCAGATCGGCGCCTGCCGAAAAGACCGGCCCGTTGCCGGTCAGGACGCCGGTCCACAATTCGTCGTTGCCTTCCAACTCGTCGATGGCCGCCTCGATGCCACTGGCGACCGCGCCGTTGACGGCGTTGCGAGCTTCGGGGCGATTGATGGTGATGAGCAACGTTCGACCGCGGACTTCGGTGAGAATCTTTGCTTCGTCGGACATGGCGGACAACTCCTTGGCTGAGAGGGCTGGAAAACCGAACGCCCCCACCGGAGGGCGACCCGCCGTATTTACGCACGACGAGCGGCCCCCTCAACTCCGACACCCGGGCCACGAGTCCCCGGCCCGGGCGCGCCGGTCGACGACGGGAGGGCCCAGAGACGCGAGCGACCGCGGCCCACCCCATACCTCCTCGGTCGACGGCCGCCGTTTGCCGGTCTTCGGCGCGTCGGCTTGAAGAATACCATGCCCGGGTCGCCCGTCCCCTGGTCTCTTCGCATGGCCGTCCCCGGACTCCTCTTCGCGTCTGGGTACACGAGCCTGCTCTACGAGGTCCTCTGGCTGCGAAGCCTACGGACCCTTTTCGGCGGCGGCGCCCATGCGACCGCCGTCACGCTGGCAGTCTTCTTCGCTGGCCTGGCCGCCGGGAGTCTCCTCTTCGGGCGATCCGCATCGCGTTCACGCCGGCCCCTGCGCCTGTACGCAGCGCTCGAAATTGGAATCGCCGTCACCGGCGGGCTCTCGTTCTTTCTTCCCCGGATCGACGGGGGGCTCTCCTCCGCGCTCGCCGCTCGTTGGGTGGAAGGACACGGGGCCCTGCCCCTTCGCATGATCGCAACCACCGGCCTGCTCGTGCCGACCGCCATCCTGATGGGGGGAACCCTGCCCGCCATGAGCGAGGTCTGCTTGCGGCGCGGGGACCGACTGGCTCCCGTGGTCGCGCGCCTCTACGCAATCAATACCACCGGCGCCGCTGCCGGTGTCCTCTGTGCCGCCTTCTGGATGCCGAGCACGTTGGGTCTGCGGACCTCCTATGGCGTCGCCATCGGTTGCAATCTGCTCCTCGGCGTCGTGGCCGCCACCCTCTCGGCGCGGGACGAGGCGCCGCGCTCCCGACAGGATGCACGGCCACCAGAACCGAGCCGCGTCATCGCGCCCTGGCTTGCGGCATACGCTCTTCTCGGCGGAGGGGCGACCCTGGGGCTCGAGGTCCTGTGGACGCGCATGTTCGCGCTGGTCCTGAATAGTTCCGTCTATGCCTTCGGTGCGATTCTGATCGTCTTTCTTCTCGCCCTGGCCGCCGGAGCCGCACTCTCGGGTCATCTCGCTTCCCGACTCCAACCCGAACTCCACCTCTTCGGGCTCCTTCTGGGTGCCGGGATTGCCGTGGGTGCGTCCCCCTTCCTCCTGCACGCCGTCACCGGACGCCTGGGGTCGATTCCAAGCGAGTGGGGTTTCGCGCCCTACCTCACGCTCGTCTTCGCCACCGCTCTCGCGGTGCTGGGACCACCGGCCGCGCTGGCCGGCGCGGTTCTTCCGGCACTCCTCCGCTTTGCCCCGGAAGAGCGGCCGGGCGAACTCGTCGGACGGATCGTCGGCCTCAACACTGCAGGCGGCGTCGTCGGCTCGCTCGCTGCGGGTTTCGTACTGCTCCCCCGGCTTGGTCTATGGCGCAGTCTCTCGATCATCGCGTTGCTCTATCTCGTGCTGGCACTCTTTGCCGTCGGCGCACGCACGGCCGCAGCCCGGTATCTACGCCCGGCCGTCCTCGTAGCGACGGTCCTCCTCGGTACGTTCCTCGACCCCACCCACCTTGTTCTGGTCCGCGCCCCAGCCGGCGAAAATGCGCTTCGCGTCTGGCAGACCGCCCACGGCATCGTCGCCGTCACCGAAGACAGCGCCGGCCGCCGGATCCGCCTCGACAACGTCTACGTCCTCGGCGGCACGGAGGGACAGGCCGAAGAACGACTCCAGGCGGACCTTCCGCTTGCACTGCACGGCGCGCCGAAGCGAGTCTTCTTCCTCGGCCTCGGAACGGGCATCACCGCGGCCCGCGCCCTCGCTGGTCCGGTCGAGCAGGTGACCGCCGTCGAGTTGATTCCGGAAGTGATCGAGGCCGCGCGCACCTACTTCGCCCCGGATGCCGGAGCCCTCTTCGAGGACCCACGCGCGCGCGTGCTTGCCGGCGACGGACGCTTCGAACTCGCCCGCAGCACCTCGGCCTGGGACGTCATCGTCTCCGATCTCTTCGTCCCCTGGCACGAGGGAGCGGCAAGCCTCTACTCCAGGGAACATTTCGCGCAGGTCCGGGCCCATCTCGCACCGGGCGGAGTCTTCGCCCAGTGGCTCCCCCTCTTCCAGCTCGACCGCGATGGCTTCGATACCGTTGCCCGGACCATGCTCGACGTCTTCGACGACGTCGCCCTCTGGTACGCCGATCTCCGCGACGGCGAACCAATCGCCGCTCTGGTCGCTCGTCGCCGGTCCCCTCCGGCATCGTCGCCCGGGGGCGACGATGCCCCGCGGGGCGCCCCGATGCCCAGCGCCGCGCACTTCGTCGGTCAACTCGATCGGGCCCGCCCACTCTTCGCCAGCGCGCGACCGAATACCGACGACCATCCGGTCCTCGAGTATCGGGCCCCACGGGCGATGGCCGCCGTCCGATCCGGCGAGCACGCATGGCTCACCGGCCCCGAACTCGACCGCCTGATCGACGACCTACGCGCCGTGCCGCCTCCCGGCGAAGCACACCCTCGACCCAGGCCATAGCGACGGGCACGGATGCCCGTCTGTCGACGGACTGTTTCTCGTCGGATCAGACCGGGCCGCCCGACACCGCGCGATCCCCATCGAGATGCGCCGTGCAATTCGCGAGCAGAACCGACCAGGGCGCGCGACCGGACACGATGGTGACCGAGGTATTGCCCCAGCCGCCGGGGGCCGTTGCCTCGGAGGTGAGGTGGTGGGTGAGGAGGGCCGCGCAGACCAGGCCATGGGTGACGACCGCGAGACGCCCCCCGGTCTCGGCGGCGTGCGCGCGGACGCGTCCCCAGCCCAACGCGACCCGAGCCTCGAAGGCCGCGCCGCTTTCCCCGCCCGGAGGCTCGAAGTCGTGCGCGAAGATGTTGCGGCCCCCGAGTTGCGCATAGGGCGTTCCCCGAAGATCTCCGAAATTCCGCTCCTGCAGGGTGTCGTCGAGATGGAGAGCAGCACCGGTCGCGTCCCGGAGAATCTCGGCCGTTCGTCGCGCACGCGCCAGATCGCTCGCCAGCACCCGTTCGATGCCAGCCACCGCGGCGCGCCGAGCAAGCCGCAGCGCCTGCTCCTCCCCCCGTCGCGAAAGTGGTGCGCCCGGGCGCTGCACGACGCGGGCCGCGTTGGCGTCGGTCTCGCCATGACGAATGATCCAGATCTCGTCGGCCATGAGCGCTCCTGTGCAACCGTAACGCCCCTCGGGGCGGCATGCGAGGTCTCGCGGAGGACCGGTTGCGTGCTGCGAGGGTTCGGAGTAGTGCGGGGACATGCAACTTGGGGCGTCCGGAAGAGCCTTGCGATGAGCCTCGCCATCGACGGCACACCGATCTTGACGGTCGACGCCGATGCTCACGTCCTCGAGCCGCGGGATACCTGGATCCGCTACATGGAGCCAAGTCTGCGAGACCGCGCATTGCGGATCGAGACGGACGACAAAGGCGTGGAGGTCCTCCTCGTCGATGGGCGCCCGCATCGGGGGCTCTATGGGCGCCTCGGCGCGCTCGGGGGCATCGGCATGGACGCCAAGGACCTCATGACCGCCGGAGCGCGCCGCTATGAGGACGGTTGCCCGGCGGGCGGCTACGATCCCGCGGCCCGCCTCGCCGTGCTCGACGACGAGCAGATCGA
>JAPOLW010000225.1 GCA_029976905.1 bacterium
TTCCGTGCGTGTGGCTCGCTGGCCGCCGCACCTGCGCACGCGGGGATACGCGTAAGCGCGCGGCCCATCTCGGCCGCTCCGAGGCGCCGCGTTTGGGGCCCGGTTGGAGCGTAAGGCGCGGAAAGCCCAGCGGATCGGAGACGTCGACCGCCGCGATCGAATGGCAGACGTCGCATCCGACCCCCTCTTCCTCGTCGCGGGCCTCGTACGGGGTCGCGCCCCGCCGGTAGGCTGCGGGCGCGTGGCAGGCGTAGCAGCGCTCACCGATTTCTTCGCCGCGGCCCATCGATTCGAGGGCCGCATGAGAGCCGTCCAGGCACCATCTCGACAAGTCGATGGTCCGCGCCATCGAGGAGGAACGCCATTCTTCGTAGATCTCCTGATGGCAGGCCGCGCAGGCGACCGAGCGCTGCAACGCCGGCTTCTCTGGTGGGGTTTTCGCCTCCGCGCCGGATGGGAGAAGAGGAGGAGCCTCCGCGGGTGCGCCGGAGTCGGGAAGCGAGCGAGCCACCGCCGGTGCGACGGGCTGGACCGGCGCGCTGACGACCAGGAGAACTGCGACGGCACCTCCGATTCGACGCAGGCTGGGGAAGAACGGCATCCCCACCATCTTAGCGGATCGGCGTCCTTTGCCAGCGCCTCGCGGTGGCCTGCGGTGGCGCTGCGGATTCGCTAGCCTCACAAACGTGCTGCGTTCCTACGATGCCGTTCTCTTCGATTTTGGAGGGGTGTTCACCCCGTCGCCCTTCGAGGCGGTCGGTGCGATGGCAGCCGAACTGGGAGCCTCCCCGGATCAACTCGTGGAGGTCGTCTTTGGGTCCTACTCCGCGGACACCGACCACCCCTGGCATCGCCTGGAGCGGGGCGAACTGTCGGTCGAGACGGCGCGCGAGGAGATCCTCGAGATCGGTGCGCAAAGCGGGTTCGAGGCCGACCTCTATCGGCTCTTCGTTGGCCTCGCGTCCGTCGGCGGCGTGCGCCCGGAGATGGTGGAGTGCGCGCGGAGCCTGCGCCAGGAGGGGCTGCGGACCGGCCTGCTGACGAACAATGTCGCCGAATTCCGGGAACATTGGCGAGCCACCCTCCCGGTCGCCGAACTCTTCCACGACATCGTCGATTCCAGCGAGGTCGGCGTACGCAAGCCTGACCCGCGCATCTACGAGCTTGCCTGCGAGCGCCTGTCGGTTGCCCCTGCGCGCGCCGTCTTCCTCGACGACCACCCCGGCAATGTGGACGCGGCGCGTCGGGTGGGCCTGGAGGCGATCCTGGTCGAGGAAGACCACCACCGGGCGCTCGCCGCGCTCGGCCGCCTCGTTCGACCAGGGTGAGTAAGGTCGCCGGCGGGCCCGACGGGCGCCATCGGGAGGCCCGGAACCAGGACTTGCCCATGCGGCACCGGATGGGAGAAGATGCCACCATGCTCGGACGTGCCCTACAGACCGCCGCCGCCTTCGCCAGTCTCCTGCTCACATGCTCTGCGGCCCTTGCCTTCGACGCCGGATGGGTCAGGGTAGCGCCGCCCTCGGAGCAGTTCGAGGTGCGGATGCCCACCCAGCCGGAGCGGCAGGTGCAGGAGACCTCGACGGTCGTGGGAACGGTCGAGGACGTGAGCTACCGGGCTCGGCGGGGAGAGCAGACCTACCTGGTCAATCGTGTCGACATCCCCAGCGTCGCCACCTGGTTCATGTCCGACGAAAGCCTTCTCGAAAGCATTCGAGAGAGTTTTCTCGAGCGTGGCAATGGCATGCAGAAGTCCTACGCAGACATCGAGCGCAACGGACACACCGGCAAGCGTCTGGACTTCGTCATGGACAAGGGGGAGGGGCCCCAGGAAGCCCGCGCAGAGTTCTTCGTGGTCGACGGCAAACTTCTGAGCTTCACCGGCATCGTCCCGCAGGGTCGCCCGCTCGAGGACATCGAAAGTTTTCTCGCCACCATCGAACTCGTGCGCAGGGACTGAGAGCCTTCGGGTGGATGCCGAGGAGTTGCGGGCAAGACAGGGGATCCTCGACACCCTGGCCCGATACAACTTCGCCGGCGATCGCGGCCGCCTCGACGAACTTGCGGCGTGCTTCTGCGAGGACGGAGTCCTCGTGGTGGAAGGAGACTGGTCGGCGCGCGGCCGCGAGGAGATCCAGAGCCGGCTCGCCTCGGTCGTTTCGCACTCGAGGGGCGAGCAGGCCGGCCGCACGCTCCGCCACCATCTGACTACCCATCGCGCCGAATTCGAATCGCAGACGGTGGCACGCTCCTGGACGTACTTCCTGGTCCTGACCGAGCGCGGCCCCGATCACGCTGGGCGTTATGTGGACCGCTTGCACCGGTGCGACGGGACCTGGCTACTTGCGCATCGCCGCGTGGTCCTGGAATGGGAGGGCCCCGAGGGCCGTTTCCGCGTCGATGGTGGGCACCTTGTTCGCGCCGGAGGCGGACCGTAGAGTTTCCCGCCATGTTCAACTCGCCCCTCGAATACCTACGCGTCGTCGACCTCACGGACCTGCGGGGAGCACTGGCCGGGCGTCTCCTCGCGGCTCTGGGCGCCGACGTCCTGAAGATCGGGCCGCCCGACCCCGGGCCGGGGGCTCTCGAATCCCCCGCCTACCTCTATCGTAATGCGAACAAGCGGGGAGCCTTTCTCGACCTCGAACCCGGCCCGGGCCGCGAGCGCTTCGAGAAGCTTTGCGCCGGGGCCGACGTTCTCATCGAAAACCTCGGCCCGCAGGAGCAGCAGCGGTTCGACCTGACGGCGGCGCAGGTCGCCGCACGACATCCACATCTCGTACACGTCTCGCTTTCGGATTTCGGTGCCACGGGGCCGAAATCCGATTGGCGTCTGGAGCCGCTGGCCGCCTTCGCTGCGTCGGGAGCACTCTTCGCCTCGGGGTTTCCCGATCGCGCCCCCTGCTGGCTCCCCGGATACGCGGCGCATGATTGCGCGGCTGTCTTTGGTGCCCTGGGCGCCCTGGTCGCGGTGATGGACCGCGAGCGGCACGCCGGGGGACAGAATATCGAGGTTTCGGCGCAGGAGGCGGGGATTGCGGGCTTGAATCCCTGGGCGATTCCGCTCGAGGATTACTCGCGCATCTACCCGCTCGTTCCCAAGTCGCCCCCGCGCAACGCCGACGGGAATTATCTGGTGCTGCCGGCTTCCGACGGCTGGGTGCGCATCGTCCCGGGCAACGTCAAGCACTGGCACGGTCTGCTGGAAGTCCTCGGCCGGCCCGAGGCGCTCGAGGGCGAGCAGTGGGAGAGTCTGGTCTTCCGCATGATGAACAACGATGTCGTTCGCGTCGTCGCGTCGGAGGAAACCCGCAAGAGCACCCGGGCAGAGCTCTTCGAGAAGGCGCGCCGTGCGGGCCTTCCGCTGGGGCCGATCCACGAGCCGCACGAGTTCGTCACCTGCGAGCAGACCCGGGAGCGGGAGACCTTCGTCGAGACCGGATTTCCGATTCTGGAGGACGCGCCGTTTTGTGCGCCCGTATGGAGTCTTTCGTCGACGCCCGCCACCGTGCGGCGGCCCGCTCCGACGCTGGGGAAGGATGATCTGGAGGGCTTTCCTCCGCGCGAACCGCGGCCGACCGGGGGCGAGGCCCCCTCGGGGTTGCTCCTCGAGGGAGTGCGTGTCGTCGAATTCGGGGTCGCGGCAGTGGTTCCCGAGCTTGCGGGAATTCTCTCGGATCTCGGGGCCGAGGTGATCAAGATCGAGTCGCGGGCGCACCTCGACGTGCTCCGGCAGGCGACGCTCGATGGCGAACCCAACCGCGCCTGGACCTTCAACGACGAGTGTCGCGGTCGCAAGAGCGTCTGCCTGGATCTGACGACCGATCGCGGACGAGAATTGGCACTCGATCTTTGTGCAAAGGCCGACATCGTCGCCGAGAACAACCGGGGCGGTGTGCTCGAGGGACTCGGTCTGGGCTATGACGACGTCGTGGAACGCAATCCCGAAGTCATCTACTTTTCGTCTCAGGGATATGGTCGCGGAGGTCCGCTCGACGAGATGGGGGCCTTCGGCCCGTTGAATTCCGCGTTCGCTGGAATCCATCGCTTCTGGAACCACCCCGACGCGCCATATCCGTGCGGCACGGCGCTCAACCACCCCGATCACATCGCCGGCCGGATGGGCGCGTTGGCGGTCCTGGCGGCGCTGGATCACCGCAATCGGACGGGCGAGGGGCAGTCCATCGAGATGGCCCAGACCGAGGCGGCGGCCTACCTCCTGGGCGAACTCTATCTCGAGGAGGCGTGTACCGGACGCCGCCCGGAGCCGCAGGGCAATCGCAGCAATGGCGCCGTTCCCCACGACGTCTACCCGTGCGCGGGTGAGGATCGCTGGTGCGCGATCGTGGTGCCCGATGATGCCGCGTGGGAACGGCTGGTCGGCGCTCTGGGTTGGCCGCCGGAAGACCGCCTGGCGCGGCTCGAGGGGCGACTGCATGCGCGCGAGGAGATCGATCAACGGCTTACCGAGTGGACTCGCGCACGGAGTGCCGAGGAGGTGACCGAAGTCCTTCAGGAGGCGGGCGTCTCGGCGATGTTCGTGCAGGGGCCCGACGACCACCGCAGCGACCTGCATCTGGTGGCACGGGGCTCGTTCGTCACCCTGGACCACCCCGAAGTCGGCCCGGCGCGACATATTGCCAATCCGCTGCGGCTCTCCCGCACCCGCTTGCGTCCGGCGGACGCGGCGCCCTTGCTCGGGGCCGACACGATGGAGGTCTTGACCTCGGTGCTCGATCTCCCCGCGTCGGAGGTAGAGGACCTCGTCGAGCAGGGGGTTTGCCGGTGAGCGACCTTACGGGAAAGCAGCGTCGTTACCTCCGCGGTCTCGGCCATGGTCTCGATCCGATCGTCCAGGTCGGCAAAGGCGGCGTGACCGCCCCCGTGATCGCCGCTGCCGACCAGGCGCTCCTCTCGCACGAGTTGATCAAGGTACGTCGCGGCGCCGAGTGTCCAGCCGACCGTGACGAGGTCGCCGCGGCCCTCGCGGCGGCTACGGGCGCCGCCGTGGTGCAGACCCTCGGCCGGACTCTTCTCCTCTACCGGGTCCATCCCGAGACGCCCCGGATTCAGTTGCCCGCAGCAGACCCCGCTGGTGCTCCGACGGCGTCCGGAGACTGACGCCTGCTCCGGAGGTGGAACTCGCTCCGCAGCGCGCCTCGTCGTATCCGGCAGGCCGGGCGGTTCTGGTGAATCGGTTCCGCGGCGGGGGACCCGCCGCGCGTCCCGGGAATCGCGCGCCCGTCGTCGTCCCCGATGGAACCAGCCGACCTCGAGGGCTTACCCGCCGTCGTCCCCGATGGAACTAGCCGACCTTGAGGGCTTGCCCGCCGTCGACGGGGAGGAGCGCGCCGGTGATGAAGCGGGACTCGTCCGAGGCAAGGAAGAGCGACGCGTAGGCCACATCCCAGGCGGTGCCCATGCGCTTACCGAGGGGTACCTGCGCGTCGCGTTGGGCCACGAGGTCGTCGTGAGGCACACCCGTGGCTTCCGAGATCGACTCGATGGCCATGGGCGTATTCATCATTCCGGGCAGAACCGCATTGACACGGATGCCGTGACGCGCGTTGGCAATCGCCAATTGCTGGGTGAGCGCGTTCACCGCGGCCTTGGAGGTCTTATAGGCGGCCAGCGGCATGGCCGCGACCGACGCGATGGAAGAGACGTTCACGATGGCACCGCTGGCCTGCGACCGCATGGTTGGCAGGACGTACTTGGCCGCGAGGAAGACCGTCTTCAGATTGACCTCGAAGATGTGGTCCCAGGCGCGTTCGTCGAGGCGGACGACGCTGCCGTCGCCCTGGCCGATGCCGACGTTGTTCTGGAGGATGTCGATACGGCCGAATGCGGCCAGGCAGGCATCGACCATCGCGCGACAATCCTCGGCCCGGGTGGCGTCCACGGCGAGCGCCCGTGCCGTGCCGCCCTCCTCGGCAATCCGCGCCTGCGTCTCCTCGGCCGACTCGGCGTTGCGGTCGACGACGAGGACACGCGCCCCCTCCCGTGCGTAGAGCAGCGCGGTCGCGCGACCATTCCCGATCGTCCGGCCCGGTGTCTGCCCCGCGCCGACGACGATGGCCACTTTTCCCTCGAGTCGCATGGCTTCTCAGACCCTGTCCGCGCCGCTCCGCCACGCGGCGATGTGGCGCCGGTGATTCTTCTCTTCGCGGCGAAGGACGATCTCGTCGACGCTTTTGCAGATCCGGGCGGCCATGGTCGTGGCTCCGTCGTCAATCAGACCCCCGCTTCGAACACAACCCAGCGCCGCTTCCCCGACGGCGGGCGCTTCGAACACAACCCGGCGCCACTTCCCCGACGGCGGGCGCTTCGAACACAACCCGGCG
>JAPOLW010000226.1 GCA_029976905.1 bacterium
GGTGAACAAAGAGAAGGGCACGAACTGCGGCGTGCTTCTCGACACGAAAGGCCCAGAGATTCGCACCGCGATGCTGAAAGACCACGAGCCGATCGAGCTCGAGGCCGGGCAGGACATCATCGTCTACGCCGCCGGCCCGGTCGCGGGTCTGGCGATGGCGTTCTACGCCGTTTGCGCTCTGGCCGGGATGGAGGAACGGGAGCGTGCCTGAGATCGCCTTCCTTCTCGGGGTGCTCGCGATCCTCCTGGTGCTCGGAATTCCGGTGGCCTTCGCCGTTGGCCTCGCGACCACCAGCGCCATGCTCGCGATCCTCCCGGCCGAGCCGGCCCTCGTCACCATCGTCCAGCGGGTTGCGACGAGTCTCGATTCGTTCTCGCTTCTGGCGATCCCGTTCTTCGTTCTAGCGGGCGAGTTGATGAACCACGGGGGCAGCGCGGGACGCCTCGTCGATCTGGCGAGTGCGGTCCTCGGTCGGATGCCGGGCGCGCTCGCCCACGTGCACGTCGTGGCCTCGATGCTCTTCGGTGCGATCTCAGGCTCGGCCGTTGCCACCGCATCGGCAATGGGGGCGCTTCTGGGCCCCCGCATGCGCGCCGAAGGCTACGGCCGCGAGTTTTCAGCGGCCATCAACATCAGTGCGGCGACGACGGGCCTGATCATTCCGCCGAGCAACATTCTCATTGTCTACTCACTGGCTTCGGGTGGTGTGTCGATCGCGGCGCTCTTCGTTGCCGGGTATGTCCCAGGAATCCTTCTTGGCCTCTCCTTGATGGTCGTGGCGGCGTTGCTCGCGCCGCCCGGGGCGGGGCGAGCGAACCGGGGTGGAATCGGCCGCCCTCTGGCGGCGGCCCTGCCGAGCCTCGGGCTCCCGGTAGTCGTCATGGGTGGCATTCTATCGGGCGTGTTCACGGCGACCGAGGCGTCGGCAGTCGCGGTCGCGTACGCTCTCGTGCTTGCCCTCGCGCAGGGTGCGTTACGTCCGTCTGCCGTCCCTGCCGTTTTCGTCGGCGCGGCCCGGACGACGGGCGTCGTCCTCTTTTTGGTCGCGACCTCCGTGGCTTTGTCCTGGGTGCTCGCCTACGGACAGGCGCCGCAGGCCGTGAGCGGTCGCCTCCTGGCGCTGACCAGCGACCCGACCGCAATCCTCTTGATCGTCAATCTCACCCTTCTCGCGGCCGGAACCTTCCTGGACATGACGCCCGCGGTCCTGATCTTCACCCCGATCTTCCTCCCGGTGGTCCGCGAACTGGGCATGGATCCCGTCCAGTTCGGCATCATGCTGGTGCTGAACCTCTGCATCGGGCTTTGCACACCGCCGGTCGGAACGGTGCTCTTCGTCGGGCTGGGGGTTGCCGAAACGCGCCTGGAATCCGTGTTGCGGCCGCTCCTCCCTCTTTTCGCGGCGATGCTGGTGACCCTCCTTGCGGTCAACTACCTGCTAGGGCTCAGTCTGTGGCTGCCAGGTTGGCTGGGCTTCCTCGGCTGAAGTGGCGGGAACCCGCGGAAATCGACATACTTTGGCAATGACCATGCGAGCCATCGATCCCTGGGTAAATGTGAGCATGGGCGACGCGCCGCCGCCCGAATACCTCGTGCGGGTCAAGGAAGACTACTTCAAGGGCGGCGACGAGTTCTTCCAGAGCCTCGAGGCCGACAAGCTGGTCGCCGAAATGGATGATGCGGGCATCGAAAAGGCGATCGTCTCGGTCGGGATCAAATCCCCGGACCCGCGTGTCCTGCAGTTTCACAAGCAGCACCCGGGGCGCTTTGCCTATGCCGTCTTCGTCCGGCCGACGGGCCGGATGGAGGAAGTGTGGGCGCTCGAGGAATTGGTCCGCGATTTTCCGGTCGTGATGGCCCGCGCGGTTCCGTTTTCGACGGATCGTCCGCCTACCGATCCGATCTACTACCCGCTCTACGTGAAGTGCATCGAGCTCGATCTGCCCGTCTCGATCAATACCGGCCTGCCGGGGCCGCCCGTACCCGGCGAGTGTCAGAACCCAATCCACCTCGATCGGGTCTGCTACCAATTCCCGGAACTCAAGGTCTGCATGGCGCACGGCGCGGATCCTTGGTGGGGCGTCGCGAGCCGCCTGATGATCAAGTATCAGAATCTGTATCTGATGACGTCGGCGTATGCGCCAAAGTACCTTCCGCCGGACTTCATCCACTTCATGAATACCCGCGGCCAGGACAAGGTCCTCTTTGCTTCAGACCATCCCGTCTTGAGCTTCAAGCGCTGTCTTGCCGAGGCGCAGGCCCTCGACCTTCGCGAGGGCGTTCTCGAGAAGTACGTCTACGAGAACGCAAACCGACTTTTCTTCTCCCAACGCAATCCGCGTCGTTGAGTTTCGCCTCCGCGGGCGCGTCGACAGGCGCCATCGGAAGGCCGTCGGGTCGTGGGACCTCACGGTAGTGGGTTCCAGTCGGCCGGGAGCGGTGCCTCGATCTCGAGTGTAGCGCCGGTCGTGGGATGGGGGAGGCGGATGCGATACGCGTGCAGGAAGAGGCGCTCGTCCGCCGACGCACCGCCGTAGAGCCGGTCTCCCAGGATCGGCGCGCCCAGGCCGGCTGGGGCGGCGCAGTGAACGCGAAGCTGGTGTGTGCGTCCGGTGAGGGGAACGAGTTCCAGGTCGGTCCAGGAACGGTGCCGCCGGACGACCCGAAAGCGCGTGGTCGCTGGCCGGCCCGACCGTGAGCAGACGATCTGCCGGGGGCGATGCTCGGGGTCGGGTCGTAGGGGAAGGCAAATTTCGCCCCGATCTTCGGGGATGCTTCCGAGGACGCGCGCACGGTATTCCTTGTGGACGTCGCCCGCGGCAAACGCGGCGCCGAGGGCGCGATGGGCGTCGGGGTTCCGTGCGAGCAGGAGGACTCCCGAGGTGGGTTCGTCGAGGCGGTGGGCCGCGCGCAAAAACGAGGCCCGCGGTCGGAGCAGGCCGAGCCGCGTCTCGACGCTATCGGCCCGACGGAACGTCCGGCCGGGGACGGAAAGCAATTCGGCCGGCTTGTCGATGGCCACGAGGTCTTCGTCCTCGAAGAGAATGGAGAGGGGGGGGCGCGGGGCCGTGCTGCCGCAGAGGAGGTGGCCGAGCAGAGGCGCGCACTTCTCCTGGCAGGGGGGATAGAAGCGTTGGTGTTGGCGGTGTCCGGCAGCCGGAGGCGGACCCCACCAGAACTCGGCCAGGCCGGTCGGGCGGATGCCGCGCAGGGCGGCCTCCTGGAGAAGTTTGGGCGCACAGCACTCGCCGGTTCCAGTCGGGACGCCGGTGGTGTTCGGGAAGAGGTCTTCGAGTAAAGCCCAACGACCTGCGAAGTTGACGAGCCCGTGGGCCGCGTGCATCGCCGTCTGGAGGGCCCGCGAGAGTTCCCGACGCGCGCCGCGCAGGCGATCGCGCCGCGCGGTCTGCTCGGCGAGGTGGCGTTCGAGAGGTTCGAGCGTTTGGCGTTGCGCGCGTCTCAGGGCACGTCGTTCGCTGCGCGCTCGTCGGGAGAGATCGTCCAGGATCTGCCAGCGCGGACCGTCGCGCTCCCCGGCGGCGTCGAGAGTGGCGCGCTCGCGTGCGCGTGCCGCCCGTTGCTCGCGATGCGCGATGCGAAGCGGCGCGAGCCGAACTTCGAACTCCTCGCGACGGCGACCCAGTTCGGAGCGCAGACCCTCGAGATCGAGGCTGGCGAGTTCGTCGCGGATTTCCTCGAGGGCGATCAGGGTCGCCCGTTCGGCCCGGGCCGTGACGTGAAGGGGTCGCGTCGGGCCGACGAAGTGGTCGGCGAAGGGTTGGCCATCGGCCATTCCGGAGAAGGCGAAGAGTTCGACGAGGGCCCCGTCCGGGGACTCTCCCAGCAAGACACCGAACATCTTGCCCTCCTGGCCGAAGCGAGGGTCTCCCTCGAGTCGGGCCATCAGGCGGTAGGCGGCATCGACGGCCTCGCGGGTACGCCCGAGTCGGTGCATCGTGTCGCAAGGCGTACAGTGGCCCCGATAGGTCAGGGCCGAGGCGTCGTCGGGAGAGGGGGGTCCAGGCCCCACCCCGCCAGGGTACCGATCCCGCCAGCCCCGTCACGGTTGCATTTCGTCCTTGTTCCTGGGCCGGGGTCTGCGACTCTGATGTGGTGTTCCGTGACAGGAGAGCGTTGCGTTTCGCGGCCCTGAGGGGCGCTCCGTTCCCGGGCCGCGCGACGAGCGGTCTGCGCGCCTCTTCAGGCCCGGGCGGCGCGACGAGCGGTCTGCGCGCCTCTCCAGGCCCGGGCCGCGCGCTCCCTGGGCCGTCCGCCCCTCTGCGCCCGGGAGCCCGTTGAGGCCGCGATGCCCGTTCTTCTCGTGCTGCTGGGGTGGTTCTTCCCGCGTCTCGTCCTCTTCTTCGTCTGGTTTTTTGCCCCGGGACCTCTCGAGCACATCTTCGGTGGGAGCCCCTGGTGGCTGCTCGCCGGCTTCTTCTTCGTGCCGCTCACCACGCTGGTCTGCGCCTTCTTCTTCGATCCTCTGACGGGATCGGTCGTGGGCGCTGGATGGATCGCGGTGATGGTCGCGGTTCTGGTAGACTTCGGAGTCATTGGAGGCAGTGCCCGGTACCGCCTGTAAGGCGGTGCCGGTGGCCTCGCTGGGAGATTGGATCATGGAATTCGAGCTGCGTGACGAAGAGAAGGCTTTCGACGAAGAGGTCGAGCAATTCCTCCGCGACCACCAGTCGCCCGAGGTCATGGATGCCCACCCCGAACAACTCTCCCAGACCGTCGATACCCCCGCCAAGCGTGCCTTCATGCGCAGACTTGCCGAACGTGGCTGGTTGGGGATGTCGTGGCCGTCGGAGTACGGCGGCCGCGAGCTATCTGGGATCTACGACTTCGTCTTGACCGAGGCGCTTTCGCGCTACGGAGCTCCCCAGCCGGGAAAGGGCGTCGGGATCGTCGGCAAGACCCTCATCCGGCACGGCAGCGACGAGATGAAGCGACGGTTTCTCCCGCAGATCCTTCGCGGCGAGATCGAGTTTGCAATCGGGTATAGTGAACCGGACGCAGGCTCCGATGCCGCGGCGATGCGCTTGCGCGCGGAGCGCAAAGGCGACGGGTGGGTCCTCAATGGTGCCAAACTCTGGACCACCTCGGCACATTTCGCGGACTGGTACTGGGTCGGCGCTCGCACCGATCCGGATGCGAAACACAAAGGTATCACCGTCTTCCTTATCCCGATGGACCATCCTGGACTGAGCATCCGGCCGATCTGGACCATCGGCGATGAGCGGACCAACGAGGTGTTCTTCGAGAACGTCGAGGTGGGACCCGATGCCGTCGTGGGGCACGTCAATCAGGGTTGGACCTACATCTGCGAAGCGCTCGATCTCGAACGTTTTGCGATGATGCCGATCGGCGGGCTGGAGAAGAAGGTCGAAGCGCTTTGTGCGCACGTCCATGCGGCCGAAGTCTCGGGTCGACGTCTGCGCGACGATCCGGTCGCACGCCGTCGTATCGCCCGTGTGGTCACGGAACTCGAAGTCTCGCGCATGCTCCAGAAGCGCGTCATTTCGGCCGCTTTGAAGGATCGCATTCCGACCGTGGAGTCCTCCCAATACAAGCTCTACATGAACGAATGCGGACAGCGGGTGGCGGATGCGGCGCTGGATCTGATGGGGCCCGACGGAATTCTTCGGCCCGGGGATGAGGGTGCTCTGCTCGACGGGAAGTTCGAACGCAGCTATCGCTACACCGTCGTCGACACCATCGGTGGTGGTGCCAGCGAGATCCAGAAAAACATCATCGCCACGCGTGGCCTTGGCCTGCCGAAGAATTTCTGAAGGGCGGGGACGCTGACCCTCGCAACACGCTCGCTGCCCGCCACGGCGCAGCGGACGCCCGCACGGGGACGCGTCGGCGGGTGACTGCGAGCTGCAGGCGATCTTCGGGAGCTTCGGCTACTCGAGGAGGCCTGCTGCCTTTTCGATGAAGGCACTCGCCGCCGACCCGTACGGCGGCGGGGCCGGTGTGGGCGTCGGCGCTGGGGTGGGTGTCGGCGTGGGAGTCGGCGTCGGCGTCGGCGTCGGCGTCGGCGTGGGAGTCGGTATGCCCGTTTCACAGGACGATGGCGTGCGCGCCCCCCGCCCTCGCCAGGAACCCTTGTAGACGTTGTCTCGACGGAAGGGTCGATTGAACCGCGTACAATAGCGCAGGGGGCCGATCTGCAGTTCGTCCACGACCGATCGGTCGCCGATCGGGAGCGTGAACTTCGGGTCGAGGCTCCCTGTGCCGCGACAACTCGCCGAGATCGTGTTGCGCTGGATCACGACCGAGCGACAGGGGTCGTTCGGCGATCCCCGACCGATGTAGCGCCACC
>JAPOLW010000227.1 GCA_029976905.1 bacterium
TCCCGATCCGTGGTACACCGCCGCGGTCGTTCCCATCGGTTACCCGGTCCACCGGGGGCACGGCCCGATCACACGCCGTCCGCTCGAGAAGCTCGCCTTCTCCGAGCAGTGGGGCAACGCTTTCGACTGAAGGTCGCCCCCGCCGACGTCCTCCCAGCGCTCTCAGTCCTGCCGTGCTCGCCGAGCGGCGCGCTTGGCGGCATACATGCGCTCGTCGGCGCAGCGCAGAAGAGCGTCGGCCTCCCGTGCGTCTTCGGGAAACGCAGCCCATCCGAAGGAGGCACCGAGGCGAATGGCGAGGTTGCGCGCGGTCAGGAAGCAGCGCGACTCGATCTCGCGCGCGAACTTCCGACTGCGTTCCGCCGCGCGCGTCGCATCCGCCCCCGGCAAGAGAAAGGCGAATTCGTCGCCGCCGAAGCGACAACCGATCTCCCCCGGACCGAGCATCTCGCGCAGCACCGCGCCCACTTCGGCGAGCGCCGCGCTTCCGCACACGTGCCCGTGACGATCGACCATCGCCTTGAAGTGATCCATGTCGAAGAAGACCAGCGCAAAGGGCTCACCACCCTGCACCGCCTCTTGCGCGCAGGCCAGGAAGTATCGGGAGTTGCGCAGGCCCGTGAGCGGGTCGCTCCGACTCGCCTCGAGGAGTTCCCCGTGGGCCGATGCATTGCGCAGCGCGATCGCGGCAAAATCGGCGTAGGCTTCCAGAAGACGCAAATCGTCGCTGGAAAAATCGCCCGCCTCGAGTTCGTTGACGAGTTCGATCACGCCCAGAACCCGGCCTCCCGCACGCAAGGGCACCGCGACGATCGATCGCGTATCGAACCCGATCAGTTCATCGACCCGGCCGGAGAAGCGGGGATCGGAGGCAGGATCGCGCACGACAAGGGATTGACCGGTCTGCACGACCCAGCCCGCGATGCCTTCGCCCGGCGCGAGACGCACTCCGCACAACGAAGGGTCCCCGGCCGCACCCACGAGCCGGAAGACGAGCCCATCGCCTTCCTCCTCCCGCAAGAGTAGCGACCAATGCGTCGGCCTCAGGAGATCGTCGATGCCCGCGAGCAACTCCCCCAGAACGGCGTCGAGGTCGAGGGAAGAACTCAGCACCTGCGCCACGCGCACGAAGGCCTCGAAATCGGCTCGCGGACGGTCGACCATCTGGCCTTCCAGCATGGCAGATGAGCCGTCCCTCCGCAGAGCCGCGGAACCCGCGGATTTCGATGCCCCGGAGACCTTCGAGCCGGCCGATCGTCACCCGGACAGCCCCGGCGGGTCACCCCCGGCACGCCCAGAGCCCCTCGCGCGTTCGTCGAGAACGAGCTAAATTCAGGGCATGAAGCGAATCCTTCTCTTTTTGGTCACGAACATCGCCATCCTGGTCGTCCTCTCGCTCGTCCTGAACGTACTCGGGTTCGAGGGCTACCTTACCCAGAACGGCCTCAACATGGGGCAGTTGCTGGTCTTCTGCGCCGTCTTCGGGATGGGAGGCTCCTTCATCTCGCTGGCCATTTCCAAATGGATGGCCAAGCGCGCCATGGGCGCCCGGGTGATCACCGATGCCACCGACCCGACCTCCCAGTGGCTGGTGGCCACCGTGCAGCGGCTTGCCCGCCAGGCCAACATCGGCATGCCCGAGGTCGCCATCTTCGATTCTCCGGAGCCCAATGCCTTTGCCACCGGCGCCAGCCGCAACAACGCCCTGGTCGCCGTCAGCACCGGCCTGTTGCGCGGCATGGACAAGGGCGAGGTCGAGGCCGTGCTCGGCCACGAGATCGCCCACGTCGCCAACGGCGACATGGTGACGCTCGCCCTCATCCAGGGCGTCGTCAACACCTTCGTGATGTTTCTGGCGCGAGTCGTCGGCTACGCGATCGACAAAGCCGTCTTCCGCAATGAGCGTGACAGCGTCGGGATCGGCTACTTCGTCACCGTGATGGTCGCCCAGATCGTCTTCGGCATCCTCGCCAGCATCATCGTCTTCTGGTTCTCACGGCAGCGAGAATACCGCGCCGACGCGGGCGGCGCGAAACTCGCCGGTCGCGAGAAGATGATCAGAGCGCTCGAAGCCTTGAAGCGCCCGGCCGAACCGCACGGACTCCCCGAGCAGATGGCCGCGTTCGGAATTTCCGGCGGCGCCTCGAAGATGGGCCAGCTTTTCCGGAGCCACCCGCCGCTCGACGACCGGATCGCAGCGCTGCGCGCTGGAGGCTGATCGTCAGCCGCGGTCGAGATGACCGCGGCCGGGAACGAAATTTACCTCGAGCCGGATTCCGTCGGGATCCTCGAAGAGGACCGAATAGTAGCCAGGCGCCCAGGCGTCCTCCTGCGGCGGGGGCACGATTCGTGCGCCCATTTCCACCGCGACGCGATGGACTTCGTCGACGTCCGCCCGCGACCGTGCCCGGAAACAGACGTGGTGGAGCCCGACCCGACGTTGGTCGAAGCCCTCCCCCACCCGCTCGGCCGCCGCCGGGCTGATCGCGAGCCCCGTGCGACTCCCGATCCCGTAGAAGTAGTCATCGGAGTCGATGAGGGTCATCATCTCGAAGAGTTCGACGAGCCGGCGATAGAAGACACGCGAACGCTCCATGTCCGACACGGAAAGCTGGATGTGGGCGATTCCGTTGAGCTTCACCGCAGACCTCCGTCGAAAGACACCCGATGGCTCAACGCACGAGACCGCGCGCCGTCTGGAGGGGAACCGCGAGCGCATCGAGCAGGCCCGGCGGCGCGTCGCAGACGAAGGGAATCGCATTGACCACACGGGCGGCGGCGGTGGTGTTGCCTCCCGCAGCCCGATCGCCGGCGTCATCCTCGGACTCGATCGCGAGATGGATGTTGGGGCGGCCGGTGATCCTCACCCCGTGCGCCCCGGACCCGGATTCCGGCCGCGGCCAATCCGGGGCGATCCCGTCGTCGATCCGCGTCGTGTGATCGACCACGATCTTTGGTGTCCCGCCCACCAGGCCGCGGACCTCGAAGCGGAACGCGCCCTGCGTCCCCGCCTCGAAGACACCAAGCTGGTTCTCGACGGTCTGCTCGAGTGGACGCCGTTCGACTTGCTCCTCGATGTCGTCGAGTTCGACGCCGAGGCCACGCGCGAGTAGACGGATGACGCCTCCCCACACCATGGTCGGGACCCCCGGAAGAATCATCGGAGGCATCCGGTCCATCGGGAGGCCGAATCCGACGAGATTGCGCACCGCCTCGGGCTGGTCGTAGTAGGCGTAATTGAAGATCTCGTACGCCCGCACCTCGTGGATTTCTTCGCACAGCCCGGAGAGCGCGAGCGGAATGACGTCGTTGATGAACCCCGGGTCGATCCCGGAGACGAAGCACGACGTGCCTCCGGCCCGACACGCCTCGCTCATGCGCGCACGCAGTGCCGGCGGCGCGGACGTCGGGTCGTAGAGCGGGTAGACCGACGTCGAAACGACGTCGAGCCCTGCCCGCAAGGCCCGCTCGATGTCATCGAGCGCCGCCTCAGGCCGGAAGTCGCCCGACGCGCAGTACGCCAGGGCGTCGGCCCCCGCCGCGAGCGTCCCGTCCACGTCGTCGGTCGCGACGACCCCAAGGGGCGGCAGACCCACCAATTCGCCCGCATCCCGGCCCACCTTGGCGGGATTGGAGACGAGGACTCCGGCAAGTTCGAGTTCCGGATTCGAAACGACGGTGCGCAACGCGGGAATCCCGACGTTGCCCGTCCCCCAGACGACGACGCGGCGAGCCATCGCAGGAGACTAGGCCGCGCCGCGTCCGGTCTCAACCGCCCCCGAACGAGCCTCGCCGGAGGGCAAAGACACCACCCAGCGGCTCCCCTCAGGAAGATCCGCCCCGGGGTCGAACCAAGGGCGCCGGTCTGGCACGATCAGCGGAGAATGGGAGATGCGACCCCTGGACCGGGAGGCCCCGGCGATGAAAACGTCCGCCCGGAGCCCGTCCAACCCGCGCCGACGGCCGCGATCAGCGGACCATTGCGATGAAGCCGCTCTCCTCCATGGCCGGGCCGCCGGTGGCGCGAAGCGACCGACTGGCCACCTGGGCGGCCGTCCTCCTGGCCACCGCCGCACTCGCGTGGCTGCAACAATCCTTTGCGGGCCTCTACGATCTCGATAGCTACTTCCACGCCCGCGCCGCGATCGAACTCGACGAGCAGGGGGTCCGCACGACCTTCCCGCAGGCTGCTTTCAGCATCTGGTCCGATCGGTACAGCGACAAGGACTTCCTCTTTCACCGACTGGCCGCACCCTGGATCTCGGAGGAGGACCTCGTCGCGGGTGGAAAACGCGCCGTCGTCTTCATGGACCTCCTCTTCTTTGCGAGCGTCGCGTTCGCGCTCGTACAGTTGCGCATCCGTTTCGGGGCCGTCTGGCTCCTTCTGCTTCTGGCCACCAGCGTCTACTACGTCGCTCGGCTGATCCCGCTGCGCCCGCAGACGCTCGGCCTCGCGCTGCTCACCGTCGAGATCGCCCTCCTCGCGCGCGATCGCTGGAAGAGCCTCTTCGTCGTCGGAATCGTCCACGTGCTCGCGCATAGTTCATTTCCCCTGGCGTTCGCTCTTCTGGCGCTGCGTATGGCCGCCGCCTTCGTCACCGGAACGCCCCTTCCCCTGCGTTCCGCAATCGCTCTGGTCGCCGGTGTCGGGGTCGGTCTCGTCGTCCACCCCTACTTCCCGAACAATCTCGAGATCGCCCGTGCGCAGATCTTCGAACTCGCGGGACAACTCTGGAGCGACTCGGGCACGATCCCGGCGGCGGCCTTCGGATCCGAACTGCGTCCGATGGGCCTGCAGACCTTCTTTCTCGCGACACCGGGTTGGCTACCGGCGTTGGTCGCACTCCTGGTCGCCCTGTGGGCTGGGGGTCGGCGCGATTGGTCGACGCGCGACGTCTTCCTCGGATTCACGACCTTGGCGTTCCTCGCCCTCGCCTTCGCGTCGCGCCGTTTCCTGGACATCCTGATCGTCTCGGCCGTCCTCTTCGCCGGCGCCCTCTGGACGACTCTCGCGCAGAATGGATCACTCCGCGCGTGGCTGGAACGGCGCCCCGCCGTTGCCGGGAGTTGCCTCGCCACGGTGCTCGCCTGCCTGCTCGGCGGCGCCTTCGCCGCCTGGAGCGAACTGCCCGGCTATTTCGGAAGACAGACCTACGCCGACATCTTCGCGCCGGCCATCGCCCAACTCGACGGTCTCGCCGCCGAGGACGACGTCGTCTACCACCCGACGTGGCGCGAATTCTCCTACCTGTACGGCTTCCGGCCGGAGGGACGCTACATCTCCGGGCTCGATCCGATCTTCCTTCATCGCAAGAGCCCGTCACTCTTCGAGAAGCGTTGGGCCCTGCTGCGCGGCCGCGCCCGCGATCCCTATGCCGTGCTGACGGGCGACTTCGGCGCCCGCTGGGTCTTCGTCACCAACGAACCGCGCTTTCACGCATTCCGTCGCCTGCTGCGACGAAGCCCACGCATCAAGCGGGTGTGGTCGGACGGGATGGCCGAGATCTGGTCGGTCGCGCCCGCCAGGGCGGCGACCGCCAGGCCCGCCGAAAGGCGGCGCTGAAGCCCGCCATGCCCCGTCTTGCCTCAGCCCTGGTGCTGCTGACGGCCATGGGCCTGGTCGGTGCGACCTACCAGGACTACGGGATTGCCTGGGACGAAGGCGTCCAGGCGCGCTACGGCGAGCTGGTCCTCGCCTATTTCCGGTCCGGGATGGTCGACGACCGGGCGAACGACCTCTTCAGCCTGCGCATCTATGGACCTCTCCTCGAATCGGCGATGGCACTGGTCTACGAGGGTACCCCCGATCGACGCTTCGAGATTCGCCATGGATTGACGGCCCTCTTCGGTCTTCTCGCCCTACCGGCTCTCGCGCTGTGCGCCCGGCCCCTGCGCCGCCCCTGGCTCGGAGCCACCGCCGGCGTCTTTCTGGTGACCATGCCCCGCTTCTGGGGGCACCTCTTCGCCAATTCCAAAGATGTCCCGTTCGCCGCGGCGTTCTCCCTGGCCATGGCGAGCCTGGCGGGCCTGCTCACCCGCACCGACTACCCGTGGCGACTCGCACTGGCCTGCGGCGGTGCACTGGGGCTGGCCGGAGCCATACGCCCGGGCGGCCTGCCCCTGCTGATGCTCTTGCTCGCGGGCGTCCTCGCCTACCGCGTGTACAGCGCCCAGCGCGACGGTACGGCGCGGCGCGGCCCCTGGATCGACACGACGCTCGAGGGTGCGCTCGTGGTCGCGGTGGCGTGGGCTGTAAATTTTTTTAATCTAAAGTTATCACTTGACCAATATCCTTTCTTGCCTTTTGTCGGGACTGTAACTTCTTT
>JAPOLW010000228.1 GCA_029976905.1 bacterium
CATCGTAGTGGGTGTGGATGCCGACCCAGCCCGGGGTGACGAGCCGGTCCTGCGCGTCGATTTCCTCACGGCCCCGGCCAGCGACCTCGCCGACGGCGATGATGCGCCCCTGCTCCACCGCGATGTCGGCCTCGAACGCGGGTGCGCCCGATCCATCGACGACATGGCCTCTGCGGATCACCAGATCGTGCATGGCCGTCCTATACCCCTTGACGCTCGGCGCGGCGAGCGGGAAACCCGTGGGATGGGACATCTGGAGAATCGGGTTTGCGTCGTCACCGGCGGGGGCATGGGGATCGGCCGCGGCATCGCGCGCCGCTTTGCGCGCGAGGGAGCGCGGCTGCTGATCGCCGAGATCGATGCGGCGGCCGGCGAGCGGGTCGCGCAGGAGGTGCGGGCGCTCGGTGCCGAAGTGCGGGTCGTCCCGACCGATGTGCGTGTGAAGGAGCAGGTGCAGGGGGCCATCGCCGATGCCGTCGCAGCGTGGGGTGCGGTCGACGTGCTGGTGAACAACGCCTGGGGCGGCAGCAACATTGCGCGCCTCGAATGGAAGACCGACGAGAACATGATGCACGGGCTGCAGACCGGCTTCCTGTCGGTCTTCTGGGCGATGCAGGCGGTCTTCCCCTCCATGAAGGCGCGAGGTGGCGGCAGCATCATCACCCTCTGTTCGCTCAATGGCGTCAACGCCCACATGTATTCGGCCGAGTACAATAGCGCCAAGGAGGCGGCGCGTACGCTGACGCGCACGGCGGCGCGCGAATGGGCGCGCCACCAGATCCGCTGCAACGTTCTCTGCCCCGCGGCCGCAACCGAAGCCTACGTGCGCTTTCGCGACGCCAACCCCGAGACCGCCGCCGTCATGTTGCGTCAGAATCCGATGGGCCGCATGGGGGATCCCGAGAACGACATTGCCGGAGTGGCCGTTTTTCTGGCCGGAGACGACTCGCGGTATCTCACCGGCAATACGCTCTTCGCCGACGGGGGTGGGCACATCAACGGCGTGGCCTGGGCGCCCGAGCTTCCCGAGGAGCTGCCGGACTGAACGCTGCCGCGGCGTGCCTACAGGGGACGTGGCTTCGGATTCACGAGGCGGTCATCTCGAGGAGCGGCTGGCACTGGGTCCGGTCGCGCGCGCACTCCCGGAGCGCGGGCAGAAGGTCGGTCGGCGGCGGTGATTCCACTTCGTAGAGGACGTCGGGCCCCATCTTCTCCACGGGAATGAGTCCTGCAGGTTCCTTCCAGCGTCCTCGCATGTACTTGGGCATGAGCTGCTTGTGGATCAGCACATAGCGCAGGCCGGTCAGCCGCCCGAGAAGTTCGAGTGCCCGGGGGTCGGGTAGTCGCTGCGCCAGGCGCGAAGTCACCGTCAGACTGACAGGATGATAGCCACTGCTGCCGTTGAGCAGCGGCATCCAGTGAGCGGTGCTCTGCGACATGTAATGGGCGGCCAGAAGGCCGTTGGCGCCTCCGATGGGAAGTTCCAGCACGGGTCCGGGCGGACGTTTGGCGAGCGCCCTGTAGATCGGCAACGGGCCCTCGGCG
Source organism: bacterium (assembly GCA_029976905.1). Classification (GTDB taxonomy): domain Bacteria; phylum Desulfobacterota; class Binatia; order UBA12015; family UBA12015; genus VGTG01. The sequence goes on from JAPOLW010000228.1 coordinate 1,546, forward strand.
GAGTAGATCTGTTCGGTCGGGAATTCCTCCGAGTCGTAGCCGTAGTCCAGACAGAGCAAGATCCCCAGGGCGAAGGTCAGGCCGTGCCTGGCGATGCGCGATGTGCCGCGTTCTTCGAGCAAGCGCAGGCAGCGGTCGATGCCCAGCCCGGCAAGGACCGTCCACCCCACCATCATGGACAAGGCAAATCGCCCCGGCACGCGCATCGACGCGAAACCCGGAATCCAATCCATGGCGACCTCGTAGGGCAGTCCGATCGGGCCTCCGGGGCCCTGCCAGGTAGGTCCGAGTGCGAAGACCCAGCAGGCGAGGGTGAGCCCGAGGGCGCCGGCGCGCAGACGCCCTCGCGCCGCGGTTTCGGCGATGTCCCCCAGCGAACCGAGGGTGAAGGCGCCGAGCGAGATCCACCCCACGTAGGCGTAGCAGCCCTGGCCGGGGCCGCTGACGGTATCGGTGTGGAGGAGCCACGGCGGTAGGAGGTACTGTTGCCAAATCCCGTTCGCGCTGGCCGCGAGGGCGGGTTTCAGGCTCGCGTAGTCGAGAACGACGCCGCCGAGCGTCAACGAGAGATAGGGAAGACTCACGGCAACGAAGAGGATCGCGGCGATCGCGCCGGCCCCCAGGACCCGGAGCATTCCCGCCGCCGGCAGGCGCCCCCCCGTCTTCCAGAGCACCGCGAGGCCGTACGCGGTCGTCGCCACGAGCACCTGGTAGGCGAGGTAGTACGACGAAAGCAGAAGCAAAAGCAGGAAGGTGCCCAGAGCGATCGCGTCGCGAGCGCGGCCGCCGAAGAGGCTCCGTTCGGCGAAGAGGATGACCAGCGGCAGATATTGGCTGGAAAGCAGAGCGGAGTGGTAGAGCGAGTCGATCCGCGCCGGGGAGAAGGCGTAGAGCAATCCGCCGAGAAAGGCGGCCCCACGCGCCGCGCCGACGCTTCGAAGAAGAGCGTAGAGCGCGGCGCCCGAGAGAGCGAAGGTGAGCAGCAGATCCACCTGGTGGGCGAAGACCGGGTTTTTGCTGATCGCGAAGAGAGGTCCGGTGATCGGGATCTTTCCGATCGCATGTTCGGACAGGGCCAGCGCTGCGGGCGCCGGGTAGAAGGCGTTGGCCGCGAAGAGGGACATGGGCGCCGTGGTGAGCGCGTGCCAATCCCAGGCGTAGACCCAGACGAGCAAGCGGATGTCGCGCCGCTTCGCCCAGGCCATGCTCTCGGGCGTCCCCTCGGAGTCGGCGGAGAGCCATACGCGGTCGGGATCGAGGACGAATTGCCAGGGGTCGTCGAAGAGGGGAGACAAGAGCGCCATCGCAAGCGCACCGTAGAGCAGCGAGATAGCCGTGCCCTCTGCGAGGAGCGAGGAGAAGCTCCTGGGGCCGGGGATGGCGGAGGCCTCGTGGTACTCGGCTTCCTTCGTTGCTTTGGAGTCGGGCACGGGGACATTCGATTGTGCCGCCCCGTCCTTCCCGATGCCAGTCGAAACCCGGCACGACGAGGAGGATCACGTTGGACTCGTCCCGGGCGCTGTGCTCAAAGATTTGCGGTGTCCCTGGTCGGATTTGTCCGCGGCGCGGCGTTCGCGGCGGACGTGGTAGCTCTCGCGATCGCTTCCGGGCCGGAATCGCATCGGCGCGTTGCGAACCCGATCCGGCCTCCCAACGTCCCACTTGTGTTGATCGACTCGCTGCGCAGCGACCACGTCGGGGCCGATGGTTACCTGCAACCGGAGATTTGCGGCCGTCGAGTCGCCGGCCGCCTTTGGCATCCGGGGCGATGCGCCCCACCATGCGCGGGATCTCAGTCCCTGGAGGACCGGGGCGCCCGAGGCCCATCGCCATCGCGACCTGTGGAAGGAAGATCACGTTGCGGCGACGATGGAGGTGGATCCGGCTCTCCTCGAGAGTCTGCGGGCCCTGGGTGACGTGCAGTGACGTCGGACTCACACAGGCCCCGGGCGGGTGCCCGGCCGCGGCCCTGGCTGTGGGATCTCCTGGCGGCGTTCGCAATGGCCGCCGTGGCCTTTGGCTTGATCCAGGCGGGCGGGGGCGTGTGGGATCACCTGGGCGGATGGGATCTGCATGGCGCATTCTTGCCCAAGTACATCGAAGCGCCGCGCGCTCTCTTCGAAGAGGGACGTCTGCCGCTCTGGAATCCCTACGAATTCTGTGGCGCGCCGCTCTTCGCCACGATTCAGGGCCTGATCCTCTACCCCCCGGTGCCCATCCTGTTCGCGTTCTTGCCACCCTTCTGGGCGTTGCAGGGGCTCTATGCCGTGAATCTGTTGATTCTCGCCTGGGGCGTCGTCGTCTACCTTCGCAAGCACGACGTCGGCCGACCGGCGGCGGTGCTCGCGTTCTCCGTCTCGGTTGCTGGCTGTTTCACGAGCTACGCGTCTGTTGGCCTCGATCATCCGAATTTTCTCGCAAGTATGGCCTGGCTTCCGTGGATGCTTTTCTGCCTCGAGCGGGCGTACGAGAAGGGGGCACGTCCCTGGCTGGGCCTCTTCGCGCTCACGTCCGCGCTCCAGTGGCTGGCGGGCTATCCCGACTTTCCGATCGATACGGCCGTTCTTCTGGGCGCAATGGCGTGGGTTGTCGTCGGCGGGACGTGGCACCGTCGTCTGACGTTTGCGGTGTGTGGAGTCGTGCTTGGCACGGCTCTCGCCGGTCTTCAGGTCCTGCCGCTCGTCGAGGCTCTCGGGCAGAGCACACGCGGGCGTGAAGCCGAGGCCTACGAGGTTTACCGGCAGGGATTTCGGGTCCTCTCCGCGGGCACCTTCGACTTCCTCGTCGTCGGACGTCTCGGTCTGGCGGGCATGGCTCTGGCCGCCTTCTCCCTGATCCATTTCTCTCGCGCGCGACTCTCCTGGCTGGTCGCTACACTCTGGGCGATCTTCGCCCTGGAGCCACCGCTGGGCTGGCTTTATCTCCTGCCGGGCCTTTCGGGCGTGCGCAATCCTCTTGGATGGAGCCATCTTTTCCCGATGACCTTCGGCTTTCTGGCGTCGGCGGGCGCCTGGTCTGTCTGGACGCGAGGAGGGTGGCCCGCCCGTGCCCTTGCCGTGGTGCTCTCGCTCGCGGCGCTCGTTCCCTGGATGCACACCGTGTACAGACTCCCGTCGATGATGAAAACCAGCGGGGCGCCGGACTACGAGCTCCTGGCCTGGCGCGCCTCAATCCTGCGCGGCATTCAGAAGAACATCCCGGGCAACCCCCGTGTCCTCTCCCAACTCGAGATGGACAGCGGCACGATGTCGAGGGAACGGATCCCTTCCGCTGGCGGCTACGATCCGACGATGCCGACGGAGCGGGTGAGACGCGTGCTGAATCGGCTCAACGGCAATGTCGAGAAGTACTCGACGCGCGCCATCCGGGTCAACCACAACCCGGAGATCGGCTCTTTGCTCGGCGTTGGTCTGCTCGTGGTCGACCAGGCTCTTCGCGGTGCGTACGTGAAGAGGGGCTACGAGCAGGTCGGGAGGCTTCGCCCGCGTCACGTCATCCTGTGGCGCGAGCCGTTGCCGCGCGCTCGCCTCGTCCATGAGGTCGAGGTCGTCGGAAGTGGGGACGAGAGCTTGAGCCGGATCTTCGAGGCGGCGGGGGATCTGCGGCGGATGACGGTGCTCGAACTGGAGCAGGGTACGCCGCCGCCTGTGGCTCCGCCTCCGGAGGGTTCCGTCGAGGCGGCGGGGATCCGGGTCGACGAGCCGGAATTCGTGGAAATCGTCGCGGACGTCGTCGCGCCGGCATTGCTGGTCCTGACCGACACCCACTATCCGGGCTGGACGGCGGCGATCGATGGCGAGCCGACCGAGATTCTTCGCGCCGACTACGCCTTTCGCGCCGTGGCGCTTCCTCCCGGGCGTCACGTCGTGACCTTCCGCTACCAGCCTCTGTCGTTTCGCCTCGGAGTGGCGCTGAGCCTTCTCGCGGGACTCCTCACGCTCTGGCTGTTGGTGCCCGCCGGACGGCGCTCCCCTGAAGCGGTACCCGTGGCCCGGGGTGGGCCCGCGGGCAACGGCAACTAGGCGTCTTGCTCGGAGTCCGTCTCGATAGGATACTTCTGCCATGGCGCAGCGCACCCCGATCCACCGGACCGGCCGCGCCCTGGCGGTGCTTCTCGTTGTGACCCCCCTTGCCGTCTTGGTGCCAAGGGCGGCGGAGGCGGAGGCACGCCGAGCCACCGGGACGGCGCGTTGGGTGGATGCGGGCGACGCCAAGGATCTCGCACCGGGAGCCCGTGCTCCCTCCCCGCGCGCAAAGGCTCTCGATTTCCTCCGGCGCCGGGGGAGTGAATTCGGGATCCGGGATCCCGACCGGGAGCTGCGCGAGAGAACGACGAAGACGGATCCGAGCGGTCGTGCCCGCGTTCAGTACCAGCAGACGTACCGGGGCGTCGACGTGTTCGGGGCAGAGTTGCTCGCCCATCTCGATCCGCAGGGTCGACTTCGCGCGGTCAATGGGACCTTCGCTCCGATCGACACCCGACTCGACACCGCTCCCAGGCTCGACGCCGGCGACGCCGAACGCCGGGCGGCCGCCGCCGTCGCTGGTCCGCGCCTGCTCGACCCCGCCAACCTGGTGGTCGTCAACCGGGGTCTGCGGGTTTTCGTGGTCGGACTGCTACAGGGCTTCGACGGTCCGGCCCATCTGGCCTACGAGATCGAAGTCGAGAACGCGGATCGCACGGTCCGGGAGATCGTCTTCGTCGACGCCCACGACGGCCGGATCGTGGAGCGGAT
>JAPOLW010000229.1 GCA_029976905.1 bacterium
GGGTGCGCGCCCTGCGTGGCGCAACTCGAGGCTCTGGAGTCGTTCCGATCCAGTGCAACGGGGGCCGGTGTCGAGGTCCTCGCCGCGAGTATCGACGCCGATGCGGGGATGGCACGTCGGTACCTCGCGCAAAAATTTCCCGAAGCGGGCTTCCGCGCTCTGCACGACCCCGGCGGCGAGGCTCTCTCGTCCTTTGGTGCCGACGGAATTCCGGCTCTCTTCTTGATCGACGCCACCGGCATCGTGCGGATGTCCCACTTTGGTCCGGGCGGCGCCGATCGGATCGATGCGGCGGTGGCGGCATTGGCCGGAAGACCGGCCCCTTCCGCGACCGCGCCGCAGTCCCTAGACTAGGGCGCGGTGTTCGGAATTTCGGCGGAGGTCGAGAGCGAGGTCGGCTCGCTCTCTGACGATCGGGCGCGGATCAACCTCGCCTGGCTTCTGCGGTTGCGGTGGGGTGCAGTGGCGGGCCAGACGCTCACGGTCATCGGCGTATGGACGTGGCTGGACCTGTCCCTGCCTCTGGGATGGCTCTTCTTCCTGATCGCGATTGCCGCCGCGTCGAATCTCGCGGCGACTCTCTGGAAGAGGCGGGCGTCCCGCGTCGCCGAGGCGGCGCCAGCGGTTCTCATGTTGCTCGACGTCGCGGTCCTCACGGGTCTGCTTGCTCTCACCGGAGGGGCCTCGAACCCCTTCAGCACTCTCTACCTGGTGAATATCGCACTGGCCGCGGCGGTCTTGCGGCCGCAATGGACCTGGGCCCTGGTCCTCGTTTCGATCCTTTGTTTCGGGGCGTTGTTCCGCCTGCCCGGGTCGATTCAATCGGGTTTCGGGCATGCGAGCCATGGCGGTCTCGTGATGCACCTCGAAGGAATGTTCGTCGCCTTCGTCGTGAGCGCATCCTTCATCGCCTACTTCGTGCAGCGCGTGACCGGAGAGCTCGCGTGGCGGGAAGCACAACTCGCCGACGCGCGACACGCCCGGGTACGCGCGGAACGTCTTGCCTCCCTGGGCACCCTGGCCGCCGGCGCGGCGCACGAGCTCTCCACGCCTCTTTCCACGATTGCGGTGGTGGCCCGTGAGTTGGAGCGCAAGCTCGGCGCGACCCGCCTTGGAGAGGAAGCGGTCGACGATGCGCGCTTGGTTCGCGAGCAGGTAGATCGATGCCGGCGCATTCTCGACCAGATGTCGGTCGACGCGGGGGACGTGCGCGGTGACGCGTTCGTTCGGGTCGGACTCCGGCAGTTGGTGGTGGAGTCGACCGAAGGGTTGAAGGGCGCGGCGCGACTCGACGTCCGCCTGCCGCCCGATGGCGCGGATGATTCGATCTACGTGCCCAGGCGCGCCGTCGCCCAGGCTCTTCGCGCCGTGGCGAAGAACGCGCTCGAAGCGTCGCCGGAGGGCGCTTCCGTCGATGTCCGGGTCCAGCGCGACGCGGGTGCCTGGCGCATCGAGGTATGCGACCGAGGGGCGGGGATGTCCGACGAGATCCTGGCACGGGTTGGCGAGCCCTTCTTTACGACCAAGGGGCCGGACCGTGGGATGGGATTGGGCGTCTTCCTGGCACAGGCCGTCTTGTCCGGGCTTGGGGGCGGCTTGCGCCTCCATTCCCGACCGGGAGTTGGTACGACGGCGGAGATCCGTCTTCCCGTCGAGGCGCCGGCGCCCGCGCGCCGAACGGGGGGCGCGTGAGGTATCCCCGTCTTTTGGTCGTCGACGACGACCGCGTTCTGCGGGAGCGATTGGCGCGCGCGCTGGGGGAGCGGGGGTATGACGTGGAGACGGCAGGCGACGCCGACGAGGCGGTCGCCGCGGTCACGCGTGCCCCGCCGCAGCGTGCCGTCATCGACCTACGGATGCCGGGGCGCTGGGGGCTCGAGTTGGTCCGGGAGATGCTGAATCTCGCTCCCGCCATCGAGATCGTCGTCCTGACCGGCTACGGCAGCATCGCAAGCGCCGTCGAGGCGATGCGTCTGGGCGCGACCAACTATCTCTCCAAACCTGCGGATGCCGACGATGTTCTGGCCGCCTTCGAATGCGAACCGGAGGAGGGGCCGGGCGATCTCGAGGCCCCATCGCTGGCGCGCGCCGAGTGGGAGCACATCAATCGGGTGCTGGCGGATTGCGACGGCAACGTCTCCGAGGCCGCGCGTCGCCTGGGACTCCATCGCCGCTCCCTGCAACGCAAGCTCGCAAAGATGCCGCCGCGATCTTGAGCCTCGGACTCCTCTGCGGGCCCGGTCGTCTCCGCGTCCCCGGGCGCTTGCGACGGGCGCGGTCGATCGATCAGGGCCCCGGAAGTCTCCGGATGGGATTCTCTTCTGGGCCATCGGAGTACCCATCGTGGTGTGGACGTTTACGGACGTCCTCGTAGATCCGGATCTCGACCGGTCCCAGACGCCAGCGTCGCGCGATCGGCGCGGTGACTTCGAATCCGCGTTGCGCCCGTGCGCGTTTGCCGAAGCCCCACCAGATGAATTCCCACTTCCGCTCGTGCAACGCATCCGCCGGGCGGTGGCCGTGAAAGGTCACGGCGCAAGCCTAGCCGCTCTGCGGCGTCGGAGCCAGTGAGGGACGAGGGCGAGAGCGTGGGCGTCGGGCGGGACTTCGCGGATCTGGCGCGCTACCCACGCACACGTGAGAGAGCACGCACCGGACGCGGACCTTTTCTTCGTCGAAAAGGGGGAGGGGCCCGTCGTCCTCTTCCTCCATGGGCTTGCGGGGGATCACCGCGTCTTCTCGCGACAGGCCGCCGCGTTGTGCGACCGATGGCGTACGGTGTGCGTCGATGCCCGCGGGCACGGCCGTTCTCCGGTTCCGCCGGCGCCCTGGAGCATCGACGACTTCGCGGCTGATTTCGACGCTCTCCTCGAACGCCTGGAGGTCGGTTCTGCGCACGTGGTCGGACATTCCGCCGGAGGAGTCTTTGCGATGGCCATGGCGCTGGCCTTCCCGAAGCGGGTGAAAAGTCTCTTTCTGGTTGGCACTTCGGCGGAGCTCAGGGCGGAGATCGCCGAGCGCAGCTACCTGCGTTGGGCCGCTCTCGCCGAGCGGGAGGGATTCGAGGCGGCTCTGCGTGATGCGAGGCTACCGATTCCGGAGGGGGCACGGCCCGATCACGGAGCCGGGTTTGCCCGAAGTTGTCGTGCGATCTCGCGACTCGCAACCAAACCCCTCGCGCCCCGCCTGGGCGAGATCACCGTCCCCGCCGCCTTCGTGGTCGGCGACAAGGATCCCTTCGGTCCGGGTGGTTCCGTGAAGGCGAGCCGCGCCATCGTCGGCTCGGTCCTGCACATCCTGCCCGGTCAGGGGCATGATCCGTTCCGCCGCGCTGCGCCGGAGTTCAACGCTCTGCTGCGTCCCTTTCTGGACGCCGCCGAGCGCACGCCCGAGGTCTAGGCCGGAGGCGGCTCGGCCGGTCGCAGGCGGAAGCAGCGCGCCGTCTTGCTGCGGGTCTTCCAATGGATCAGGCGGCCCGAGACGGGGTGTTTGGCCAGGATGGCCTTCTCGAAGCGGGCCAGCTCCGCGGCCGATCCAAGGGTGCCGACATAGGGGCGGGGGCCGTCGCCGAAATTCAATTCAACCCGGCCGTTGGAGGCGACGTTGCGCGCCCAGCTCCGCTCATCGTCGCGGGTGCCGACCCAGACGTCGTTGCCCATCTCCACGAACCAAACCCAAAGAGTGAACGGCTTACCGCTCTTGCGACCGAAGTGGGTCAGTTCGACACTCGACTTGTCCGCTCCTGCCATCGAATTCCAAGTGTACCACGTTCCTCCGGGGCTCAAGGCGGAACCTGGGAACGGGGCCGGTGCGGCGGGGAGCGGCGCGTCCGCCTTCTGGCTGGCCCTCGCTAGGCAAGCCCCGGCGGTGCGGCTAGGATTGGGAGGTGGGGTGCTCGCGACCCCCGGGAAAGCGACCGTCGGTTTGCCCTCCTTTCGACTCCATCGCCGTCCCCGCCGCCTCGGGCGGGCGATGATCGTCCTCGTCCTCCTCGTGGGAGCGGCCGAACTGGTGGTGCGCTTCTGGCCACGGACACCGCCGATACCACGGCCGCCCCGGGCGCAACTGCCCGGTGCCCTTCCGAGGCTGAAGGGGCTCCCCCAACTCCTGGCCCCCCATCAACGCGGCCTTTTCCGGGGAGAACTCTACGAGACCAATTCGCGTGGCATCCGCGACCGCGAGTATGCCGTTCCAAAGCCCGATGGGGTCTTCCGGGTCGTCGTGACCGGTGGCTCGAATGTCATGGGCTCGTCGGTGGCGGCGGAGGAAACCTATGCGGCTCGCCTCGAGGAGGCTCTTGCCGACCGCGAGGAGCCGCGCTTCGAAGTGGTGAACGTCGCGCTCTCCGGACTGAATCTCTCCCACGCGCTCGACCGACTCGAGACCAAAGGCGTTCCCTATCAGCCCGATCTCATCGTCTACGGCTTCAACGTAACCGACATCAAATTGGGTGATCTCTACCGGAAGTCGCTGGCGCGCAAGGTCCGCAAGGGACGAGAACCATCGCGCAGCGCACTTCTCGAAGCGATGCGTTCTGGTCTCGAAGAGTGGAATGAGATCCAGGCGGCCCCGGGGACACGCCCGGCCGAGTTCCAGGAGAATTACTTCGAGAACGAGGCGGTCTGGCGAGCCTATCAGGAGCAACTCGACCGACTCGCGGCCATCGGTGCGCGCGAAGGTGCCTGCGTGCTCGTCCTTGTGCATACCGAGCCGCGCTCGTTGCACGCGTTCCACCCCTACCAGGTCGTCTACGACCGCGTTGCCTCGGCGGTGCGGGACCGCGGCATGATGGTGGCGCTCTCGCGTGATCTCTACGAGGGAGAAGATCCCCGTTCCCTGTGGGCGTCGGCGGTCGATCCACACGCCAACGAGCGCTCCCACGAGATTCTCGAGCAGGCTCTTCGGAGAGGTCTGGTCGGGCTACCGGCCGCGTGTTGGAAGGGCGCTGGCCCCCCTCTGTGATGGCGCGACTCACCTTCCAGCCAGCCCTCGAGGGCTTGCGTGGACTTGCCGTCCTGGCGGTCCTGCTCTTCCATGCCGCCCCCGCGCGGCTTCCGGGTGGATTTCTCGGCGTGTCGACCTTCTTTACCCTGTCGGGTTTCCTGATCACGAGTCTTCTCGTGCGGGAGTGGGAGGAGACGGGGCAAATCCGCTTTTCGGCCTTCTGGGCGCGGCGGGTGCGGCGCCTGCTGCCGGCCTCGTTGCTGGCGCTCTTCGGCATCGCTTTGGTGGCGCCGGCCCTGGCGGATGTCACCCAGATGGAGCGTCTGGCGGGAGATGGAATCTCGGCGCTCTTCTACGTCTCCAACTGGTGGTTGATCGTGACCGGCGCTGCCTACGATCAACTTCAGGGCTCACCCTCGATCGTCCAACATTTCTGGAGCCTGTCGATCGAAGAGCAGTACTACTTCTTCTATCCCTTGTTCGCCTACGCGATCCTGCGCGCGAGTGCGGGGTCGCGTAAGCCCTTCGGTCTGCTCCTCGCCCTGGCCGCCGTCTTCTCGTGGGGCTGGATGGCCTACCTCGCTTCCACGGAATTCTCGGTGGCGCGCGCCTACTACGGAACCGACACGCGCGCCGGCGAGTTGCTGGCCGGCGGTGTCCTGGCCCTTTTTCTGCTCGGTCGCACGCCGATCCCTCCGGGCGCGCTCCGCAGCGGCCTCATCGTCGCGGGCGTGGGCGGCCTCGTCGTCACCGTCTGCGGCTTCTTCGTCGCTCGTGTGGAGGGGCGTTGGCTCTACGACGGCGGTCTCGCGCTCTATGCATGCGGCACGCTCGCACTCATCGCTGCGGCGGTGCAGACGTCCGGGCCGGTGCGGATGGCCCTCTCGTGGTCCCCAATCCGGTGGCTCGGCCGGATCTCCTATGGGGCCTACGTCTACCATTGGCCGATTTTCCTTTGGACGGACAACGACGTGGTCCGGTGGGCGGCGACGCTGGGCCTCGCCGACCTCTCCTACCGTTTTCTCGAGGCGCCGATCCGGGAGGGGCGGGCGATCCGGGGTCGCTCTCGCCTCGTGGCACCGGTCGTTTCGATCTGCGCGGTCGCGCTCGCTTTCTGGTCGACCCTTCCGGAGGAATCCTCCCTGAGCGAGGTGGCCGCCGCCGAGGAGACGACTCCCCTCTCGTCTCTCGAGCGGCGGGTGCGCATTGCGGTTTTCGGGGATTCGCTTGCGGCCGACATCGGCGACGGGCTCGAGGCCTGGGCGAAGCAGACCGGCAAGGCGCGTGTTCGTAACCTGGCGATCCGAGGGTGCGGGATCGCCCGGGGCGCCTGGAC
>JAPOLW010000022.1 GCA_029976905.1 bacterium
GCAATGGGATTGGCTTCGACGTATCCGGTGACGGAAGCACCATCCAGGACTCCCGCGCGCTCCGTTCGACGCCGGCGCCTGGCATCGGCATCCTGCTCGGCGGCATCGATGAGGATGAGGACGGGCGTGTCGTCCGTGTGAACCGCTCCAAAATCGAAGAGAATATGGTCGGGATCGTCCTGAACACGGGGCCGCATCTCCTCGAGGACAACGAGGTGCGCCGCAGCCTTGGCGATGGCATCCATATCCTCTCCGACGGCTCCAAGGTCGAGTCCAATTCGGTGAAGCAGAATCTCGGAAATGGTTTGCGGATCGAAGGCCATTTGAACAACATCACCGCGAACCGCAGTGATGAAAATACCGAGTATGGGTACTGGGTCACCGGGATTGCCAACGATCTCAACAACAACGGTGCAGGGACCAAAAGCGACCTCGGGAATCTGAAGGACGGCTACCTCCTTCAGGGCGTAGGGACCATCGTTCGGGATAACTTTGCCGAAGCGAACCTGGGCAATGGCTTCACGGTCGACGAGACCACCTCTGTCTTCAAGGGGAACGACGCGGACAACAATTCGGGGATTGGTTTCGACGTCAACGGACAGGGGAACCATCTCGACACGAATGTGGCTTCGGCCAATGGGAGCTTCGAGTTTTCGGTCGTGGCCGGTACGACGGAGGCTCCGGGGACGAACCGCACGGCGAACGGAACCATTGCGATCTCCGAGTGGGGTGGCCACTACGAGTGAGGGTCGGGGCCGGGCGTGACGCCCGGGGCTCCCAGGAGCGCTTCGACCGCGTCGGGAACCTCGTGCGCGGACCCCAAAATCCGGTGTGCCCTGGCGAAATCGCCGCCCGCGGACAAGCGGTGCGGGATCACCAGGCAGCGCATTCCGGCGGCAACCGCCGATTGCAATCCGCGCTCGGTATCCTCGATGGCGAGACACGCTACCGCATCCACGCCCAGCCGCGCGGCCCCGGTCAGATAGGGGTCGGGATGCGGTTTGTGGTGGTCGTAGTCCCCACTGGCGAGCACGAAGTCGAAATACTCGACCAGACCGGTGGCGCGGTGGATTCTGTCGAAATGGCTGCGTCGTGAACTCGTCACGATCCCCATGGGGATGCGGCCCGAAAGAGAGGCGAGCGTCGAGCGGACGCCATCGAGCACCCGGATCTCTCCATCGAGCAATTCGGCATAGCGTTGGTCCCGTTGGCGGCGCATCTTCTCGATGCGCCGCGGCGGGAAGCCCTGCCGCGCGGCCAGTACGAACACACTGCCGCCCTGGCGGAGGCTGATTTCGCGGTACGCCGCCTCGCTCAGAGGGATGCCCGCGTGCTCCAGGGTCTCGCGACTGGCCTGCAGATAGAGCGGCTCGGTGTCCACCAGCACGCCATCGTTGTCCCAAAGAATCGCCTCGACGGCATTCGACTTCGTTCCGGCGCCCATCGCACTAGCTTAACGCCTGTTTGCCGGGCTCGCAGAATCCCCCCGCGGGCCCTCGCGCGTGTTAGGGATACGATACGATGGCTTCTCCCTTGATTGGGCTTTCGGCGACGGAGGTGGTCGCGCACCTCGAGCGGGGCGAGACGACCTCGGTCGAGGTGGTCTCTGCACTCGCCGAGCGGGCCGAGGAGGTCGAGGGACGGGTGAATGCTCTCGCGCACCGTTTCGTGGACCGAGCGCTCGCCCGGGCGGCTGCCGTCGACGAGACTCGCCGCCGGGGCGAGGTCGGTCGGTTGGCAGGTCTTCCGATCACCGTGAAGGAGAGTATCGATACGGTCGGAGTCGCCTCGACGATGGGTTTGCTGAGCCGGCGGGACGCGGTGGCGAAGCGCGATGCGGCCGTGGTCGAGGTTGCGGCCGCCGCGGGCGCCATCGTCTGGGCCAAGACCAACGTCCCACAGACGCTGATGGTTCCGCTGGAGACCACCAACGAACTTTTCGGCACGACCCACAATCCATGGCGCCAGGGGCATGGCCCGGGAGGATCGAGCGGCGGCGAGGGGGCGGCCCTGGCGAGTGGAACGAGTTTTCTCGGAATTGGAACCGACATCGGAGGATCGATCCGCTTTCCGGCGGCCTTCTGCGGCGTCGCCGGTTTGAAGCCGACGAACCATCGGTGGGCGAACCTCGGTTCGAATACCCTCATCCGGGGACAGGAGGCCATCCGCGGTCAGATCGGGCCGATGGCGCGTCGGGTCGATGATCTCGATCTCTTCCTCTCGGCGGTCTCGGCCGAGCGGATGGCGGATCTGGATCCCTCCGTTCCGCCGCTCCCGTACGTGCCCCTGTCGCGCGTGGACGTGCCGCGATTGCGCGTCGGGGTCTACACCGACGACGGATTTTTGAGCCCCGGGGTCTCGGTCCAGCGCGCGGTCGCGGAGGCGCGCGCCGCTCTCGAAGCCGCAGGAGTCGAGACGGTGGCCTATGCGCCGCCGAATGTCGAAGAAGTCCTGTACCTCTATTTCACTCTCATGGGTGCGGACGGGCAGGCTGCCATGCGTCGTGCCATCGGCGGGGATGCGGTCATCCCCCCTTTGGAGACCTTGTGGCGCCTCTCTGCTCTACCGGCATTCCTGCGCGCACTGGTGGCGCAGGGATTGGAGTGGGCCGGTGAGTCGCGGGTGGCCCGTCTGCTTCGCGCTACGATGGAGCCGGGCGTCGACGAGTACTTCCAGGCGGTCGCCCGGCGGGCCGCACTCCGCGTCGAGGAGCTCCATGCGTGGGCATCGGAAGGACTCCACGCGCTGCTGTGCCCCGCCACGGTCACCGCCGCCATCCCCCAGGGCATGGCGCATGACTTCACCATGTCGTTTCTCAATTGTTCTCGGTACAACCTTCTCGATCTCCCGGCCGGGGTCGTCCCGGTGACCCGGGTTCGCGAAGGGGAGACGGGCCGGGCCCCCGGCACGGATCGAATCGATCAGCGTGCCGCAGCGGTGGAGGCCGAGAGTGCGGGCCTGCCGGTGGGCGTCCAGATCGTCGGTCGCCCATTTCGCGAGCACGAGGTGCTGGCGCTCATGGCCGTCGTCGAGCGGGCGGTTTCCTCTTCGACGGAATTTCCAAAGACTCCCATCGATCCCCGTTGACCCGGAGAGAAATCAGGGGAGACCCGGGCGGATCCCCTTTGGAGGTCCTCCCTCCCGCTGCCCGGTCGGGCGTCGCCGGAGCGCGCCGGGGAACGCCGGTCAAAAAGGTGGTTCCTCGTCCTCGTAGGGGGGCGCGTCGGAGGACAGACCGCCGTCGACCTTTTCGACCGCCCAGACGTCGAGGCTGTTGAAGTAACGCACTTCGTTCTTGGGGCTGGTCCACTCGCGGCCACGGAGGCTGAATTCGACACGGACCTCATCGCCCTTCTGAAAACCCTCGATGGAGTCGCATCGGTTCCCCGTCAGCTGGAAGAGCACGTATTGGGGGTACTCGGGGTTGTCCGCGACGGTCAACACGAACTCGCGCTTCCGAAAGCGCTCGGTGATCTGTTTGGCTTCGAAGATTTCGTGGATCGTTCCCGTGGCTTCCAGTCCCATGCTCCCTCCCTACCGCAACGTCGAGCCGATGGCATTCCTCGCCCCGCCGGGGGCCCGGTCAGCTGGCCCGATTCTCCGCGATCAGCTGGCCGAGCCGTTGCAGTTGCTCGTTGCCCGCGCCCAGCGAGTACTCGATCTGCTTGATCCACAGGAAATAGCGTTGGATCGGGTAGTCGACGTCGATCGAGATGCCGCCATGGAGGTGCAGGGCGGCGTGACCGATACGGCTGCCGCCGTCGGCCGCCCAGAACTTTGCCGTCGCGACTTCCCGCGCCGAGGGGACTTCGTCGGCCAGGCGGGTGGCCGCCTGCCACATGGTCAGATTGATGGCCTCGTTGTCGATGAAGCAATCGGCCATGCGCTGGCTCACAGCCTGGAAGGTCGCGATGGGCTTGCCGAATTGTTTTCGCTCGGCAACGTACTCGGCGGTGCGGTGCATTGCCGACTGGCACACGCCCGAAGCCGTGGCGCAGAGTCCGGCGGTGGCGCGATCGAGAAGCCAAACGAGGATTTCCTCACCACGCTCCGGCGAGCCGAGCACCGCATCGGTCTTGATGGTCACCCCGTCGAGCGACATCCGGTAGACGGTTTCCCAGTTGAAGGTTTCCTGTGCCTCGAGCCGCACGCCAGCGTCGTGAGGTGCCACCAGAAAGACCGCCGGACGTCCGTCGTCGGTCTGCGCCGGCACCAGGATGCACTCTGCCTGCTCGGCGATCGGCACACCGACCTTCACGCCGTCGAGTCGCCAGCCTTCCTCGCAGCGCGTGGCCCTGGTCGTGGGCTGGTCCGCAGGTGTTCCGGTCTCGATGAGCGCCGCCGTAAGCAGCGCCTCCCCCCGCGCGACCGCCGGGAGCAGTTTCTTCTTTTGTTCCTCCGAGCCAAATCGTGCAATCGGCAAGGCCGCGTAGACCAGACTGGGGAGGACCGGAGTGTGGGCGACCGTCCGGCCGACCTGCTCGAGCAGCAGGCAGAGTTCCACGAAGCCGGCGCCGGTGCCTCCGAAGGCTTCGGGGATGGCGATGCCCAGCAACCCCGCCTCGGCGAGCTTCGTCCATGCATCGCGGTCGATGCACTCGCCCGATTCTTCGAGAGCCTTCAGGCGGTCCAGCGTCGCATGGTCGGTCAGGATCTGCTCGGCGAGTTCCGAGAGGGCCTTCTGTTCGTCTGAGAGTGAGAAGTCCATGGTCGGCCCCTAGAAGCGCGGCGCAACGGGCATGCGAAGCCCGAACATGGAGATGAGATCTCGCTGCATTTCGTTTACCCCGCCGCCGAAAGTGAGGATGTGGATCGAACGCAGCATCTGTCCGACGCGCCCTCCGAGAACCGACTCCGGCGAGTCGCCCCGGAAGTTCGCCTGCGCACCCAGGATCTCCTGCATGCCGCGCAGGGCCTCGAGGTAGAACTCGGTGCCGAAGACCTTTACGGAGGAAGCATGCGCGGGGTCGAGAGGCATGTTCTGCTCGGCGCACCACGCAACCTTGAAGTTCATGAGGCGTAGGAAGTCGATGCGCGCATAGATGCGCGCAATCGTCATCTGCACCCATTCCTGGTCGATCACCCGCGTGCCGTCGGCACGGGTCGTCTCTTTCGCCCAGGCTGTCACGTCCTCGAACAGACCCTCGATCATGCCCGAGCTGCACAAGGTGACGCGTTCATTGTTCAGTTGGTTGGTGATCAGCGACCAACCTCCGTGCAATTCCCCCACCAGATTACCGACTGGCACGCGGACATCTTCGTAGTAGGTGCAATTCGTATTGAAGTTGCCCATGTTCTTGATGGGCTGCACGGTGAACCCCGGCGTGTCGGCGGGGACGATGACGATGGAGATGCCTTTGTGGCGCTTCTCCTCCTCGTTGGTACGGACGGCGAGCCAGACGTAGTCGACGTCGGTGGCAAGGCTCGTATAGATCTTCTGCCCGTTGATCACCCACTGGTCACCATCGCGCACCGCTTTCGTCTGGAGCGAGGCCAGATCCGTGCCTGCGTTGGGTTCGGTGTAGCCGATGGCGAAGTGGATCTCGCCCTTGAGGATCTTTGGCAGATAGAACGCCTTCTGTTCTTCTGACCCGTACTGCATGATCGTCGGTGCGACCGAGTTTACGGTCAACATCGGTACCGGAGCGCCGACCCGCATCGATTCGTCGAAGAAGATGAATTGTTCGATCGGGGTCATGCCGCGACCGCCATATTCGGTGGGCCAGCCGATTCCGAGCCAGCCGTCGTCTCCCATCTGGCGGACGACTTTGCGCACGACAGGGCCCACGCCCTCGCTGCGCCGCACTTCTTTGAGGATCTCCGGCGTGAGGAGCCTGGCGTAGTAGGCGCGCAGTTCCTGCCGAAGCGCTTCGTGTTCCGGCGTGTAGGAGAGCTTCACGAGAAGGTTGCTACGCGACCGGCTGCGGACTGGCAAGACCGGGCGCCGCGCATCCGGGCGCGTCTTGTTCGTTCGTCCTATCTGGAGTACCCCTTCCCCCATGGCCGCGACCCTTCGACGCCTCCAGGCCGGAGATCGAAAGGAAGACGTGATCGACGTGCTTCGCGAGGATGGTGTCGTGATCGTCGAGGGCGTGCTCGAACCAGCATTGCGCGACCAGATCAACCAAGACCTCGATCCCTGGATGACGGGTGCCGCACAGACGGCGCCGGATCTCAACGAGTTCATCCAGGCGTTTCTGGGGGACAAGACGCGCCGGATCGGGGCTTTGCCCGCGAAGTCCCTGGCGTTCTGTGAGTTGCTCACGCACCCGCTACTTCTCGACGTGTGTGACGAATTCCTGCGACCGGCGTGCTCGAGCTACCAGATGAACGTCGGCCAGGTTCTCGAGGTCGGGCCGGGCGCGGAGGCCCAGATGCTGCACCGCGACGAGGATGTCTGGGTCCACGTCCCGCGGCCCGCGCCGATCTTTCAGGTGGCCTCGATGACCGCGCTGGTCGATTTTACGGCCGAGATCGGCGCCACGCGCCTGGTGCCGGGGAGCCACGCCTGGGAGCGCGACCGGCAGCCTGAAGAGCACGAGGTCGCCGTTGCAGAGATGCGCGCCGGTTCCCTGGCGATCTACCTCGGGCGCACGATCCACGGCGCTGGCGCCAACACGACGGCGTCCTCCTGGCGACGCGGCGTTCACCTGAGCTACCTGGTCGGTTGGCTGCGGACGGAGGAGAACAACGTCCTGGCGGTTCCCCCCGAGGTGGCCCGCGATCTGCCTGAGAGGGTGCAGGCTCTGCTCGGGTACGGCATGCACGACGCCATCGAGACGGGCGGGGGCGTGGCAGGCTACGTCGAGTTGCGTGATCCGATCAAATTGTTGCAGGCGCGTGCCGACGGGCGCGCCTGAAGCCGTTCGCGCACGACCGAAACCCATGCCTCGGGGATCCTCGAGATGACCTCCCTAACGGATTCCAGCCCGTCGAGTACGGCGACTCTTCTCGTTTCCTGCGCCGACCAGCGCGGCATCGTTGCGACTCTGGCGCAGGCGCTCTTCGGTCGAGGCGCCAATATCCTCGATGCCGATCAACATACCGATCCGGTCGCGGGACAATTCTTCCAACGCATTCGTATCGATCTTGCCGAGCTCGTCGGAGACCGGCCGGCACTCGAAGGAGTCATCCGCGAGGTGGCGGAGCAGTACGGGATGCGATGGTCGTTACGCTACGGGAGTCGTCGCAAACGGGTTGCGGTCTTCGTTTCGCGATACGACCACTGCCTGTACGATCTCCTCCTACGGGAGCGCTCGGGAGAGCTGAACGGGGAGATCGCTCTCATCGTCTCCAACCATCCGGACCTCGAAGGCATCGCGCGACAGTTCGAGGTTCCCTACCACCTGTTGCCGATCACGAAGGAAAACAAGGCTTCGCAGGAGTCGAAGGAGATCGATCTGCTCCGTGCGGAGCAGATCGACCTGGTGGTGCTCGCGCGCTACATGCAGGTGCTCTCCGGGACCTTCATCGCGGCTTTTCCGTCGCAGATCATCAACATTCATCATTCTTTTCTGCCGGCCTTCATCGGAGGACGCCCCTATCATCAGGCGCACGAGCGCGGCGTCAAACTCATTGGAGCGACCGCGCACTACGCGACCACCGATCTCGACGAAGGCCCGATCATCGAACAGGACGTCACCCGGGCATCCCATCGCGATTCGGTCGCGGACCTGGTCCGCCGTGGTCGGGATCTCGAGCGGGTGGTCCTCGCTCGCGCGGTGCGCTGGCACCTCGAGGATCGCGTGCTCGCCTTCGGGCGCAAGACGGTCGTGTTTTCGTAGTCTGCCGTCAGCGACCCTCGAAGGTCGGCTTCTTCTTCTCGAGAAAGGCGGCGATGGCCGCGCGCGCGTCCCGGGTGCGAGCCGCATCGGCAATGCCGCGGGATTCCAACTCCATCTGGCCTTCGAGGTCCTCGTCGCTGAGAACGAGTTTCTTCAACAGGCCGTACGCCTCGGTCGGGCCGGCGGCGAGGCTCGTGACCATCGTCACCGCCTCGGCGGCCAGATCGGCATCGGGAACGACGCGGTTCACGATCCCCCAGTCGAGGGCTTCCGTCGCCGTCAGCCGTCGGTTCAGAAGCATCAATTCGAGCGTGCGCCGTCGTCCGAGGAGACGGGGCAGGAAGAAGGTCGAGCTTCCGTCGGGCGTGAGGCCGGCGGCGGTGTAGGCCATCGTGAAGGAAGCGGACTCGCTGCAGAGGGCAAGGTCGGTCGATGCCACGAGGCTGAAGCCTGCGCCGGCGGCGGCGCCACCGACGGCGGCGACGACCGGGGCGCGCATCCGCGCGAAGCGGGAGATCGCGGCGTGCAGATACATGGTGATCTCTTTGAGCAGGATCGGCGTGCGGTCCCCGGCACCCGCGAAAGAGCGCAGATCCCCGCCGGCACAGAAGAGCTTGCTCTCGGGGGTGGCGCGTAGCAGAACGGCGCGCACCGACGGATCTTCATCGCACTCCATCGCCGCGTAGGCGAGCTCGCGCGCAAGCGGGAGATCGATCGCGTTGGCGGCCTCCGGGCGGTTGAGGGTGATGTAGCCAACGCCGTCGTTGACCTCGAAGAGCAGCTTTTCGAATCCCATGTCCCGAGGTGTCCCGGTCGGCCGCGCGCGTGTCAAGCGGCTCGGCGTACAGGAGTCCCCTGCGCGGCCTGGCCGCAGGAGGAGGCGCGCTGGAAAAGGCTCTCAGCTCGTCGGGGCCCCATTCGTTTCGACGCTGGTGGTTCGCTCCAGGCGTGCATCGAGCAGGATGACGATCCCCTGGGCTTGCCGGGCGTAGCCTTCGAGTCGTCCGGATACCCGCACGCTCTGATTCGCCTTCCAGACGTCGATGGGGGGTGGTTCTCTCGTGTAGGCGAGCACGATCACACCGCTGCGGGAATCGACCAGATTCGTGCGGTAGGGGTACCCGCGCGAGGCGTAGAGATCCCCGTCTCTGGGTTCGCCAAACGCCTGCACGGTCGCCGACCAACCCGGTGGTTGAATCCATCGGTTGGCGTAGCCCCGGGTCGCATCTGTGGGACCCGCGCCTTCGATTCGCCGGCGAAGCGCGTCCGCGAGGGCCGTCGGGTCGGCTTCGCTGAGAAAGGCACGTGGGCCGACCGGCGCGAAGGTGAAGATCGTCCCTTCGTCGAATCCACCCGCCCGGGTCGCGGGGTCTGCGCATGCCGCGAGGGCAAGAAGGGCCAGCACGGCGCCGCTCGATCTCGTCATTGGACCACGGTAGCCGGACCGCCGGACCGAGGGGAGCACCACACCGTTCCTCGACTTTCCGCGCTCCGAGGGGGGCGCACAATGATGGGTACGGGGTGCTGCCGATGGGGCCATCGGGGAAGCGATGAGGGTTGCACCGGATTGACCTACCGGGCTTGCCGCGTATCTCGGCCACTGGGAGGTTATGACACTGGGGTGCGATCTGGTTTTCCCTCTTGAGAAACCGGGGTGCGGGGCGCTAGGATACCGAGATGAGAGACCCTTGGGGCCCCCCGTGAAGCCCGCTCTGAAGATAGTCCCGCCCAGCCAGGGCATTGGCCGGGCGCTCAAGCAACGCGAAGGCGCCGCGACGGTGACACCTGCAAGTCGGCTGACCAGCGCCTTGCTGTTCGGCATCCTTGCAGGGTCCGCCGCCGCAGCCCTCATAATGAGCCAGGGTGTGCGCGATGCCCGCCTTTTGCTGACATCATCGACCTTGATCTTCGGTGGCGCTCTCTACCTCATGATGGCGAACTTGCAGGTCTTCCTGCCTCGTGCGTACGGGCACCGAAAGGACGGGTTCGGGAGCGCGCTCACGGGCGTGCCTCTCGGTATCGTCGTCTACTTCGTCTGGAAGATCTTTCCGCCCATCTACGCGGCCGTGGACGAGATCGTCTGGCGGGCCAGCCTGCCCGAGGAGGGCGGCAGCGCGTATGTCGAGAGTCTTCAGTTTGCGTTCGCCACGACCGGGTCCTACGCCCTCGGCCTCGTCCTGGGTGCCCTCGTCCTGAGCCTGCAGGTCGGCCTCTGGTTCTTGCCAGCCTATCTGATTGCACGGCAGCGGACGAAGTCGGCCGAGGAGAAGGCGGAACGCGTCTATCGCGAGAAGGTTCGCAAGGCCACCCGGCGCTACGTCGGCCGCCGGGCTCGCCTGACCAAATTCAAGGTCGGCGGGGATCTCTCCGCGATCAAGGTGCAGTTGCGGGTGTACCATCTCGGCCTGGTCCTGGCTTCCGGTCTGGTCGCGATGACCGGACTGGCCTGGGTGTGGAGCCTTCCCTGAGATCCGCGCTCGATTCGATGATGGCGACGGACGCGCCGTCGGCGTGAAGGCCGCACCTCCGGTGCTACGCTCATCAGCACGGGGACGGATCTGGGCCGTCACCTCAGCCCTTCCGTGAAGACCCTCGAACGCGCGACGACGGATTTGCCTTCTGCACCGCACCATTGGCGAGATCGGTTCATCGAGCGACTACAGGCACGCGGTACCTATTCGACGTGGGTGCTGCTGGCCGCGTTGGGGGGGACCTTCGCGGCGACTTTCCCGGTTACCATCCTCACGATCGCCATTGGGCCGATCGCCCGTGAGTTCGGTGCCAGGGAGACGTCGGTTGCCTGGGTTCTCTCGGCGCCACTCCTCCTCTCGGCGGTGGCTCTTCCGATGTTGGGGAAGTTGGGTGACCTGCATGGCCACCGGCGGGTCTTTCTTATTGGATTTGGCCTCGCGACCGTCGCGGCCGTGGCGACGGCCTTTGCCTGGAACGTGGCCTCGCTGATCACGTTGCGCACGCTTGCCGCCGTGGTGGGTGGGGCGACGGCGCCGACGGCGATGGCTCTCATCCTGAGTGTGCATCTTCCCGAAGAGCGGGTGCGAGCGATGGGATGGTGGTCGATGACCGGGGCCGCGTCGCCAGCCTTTGGTCTGGTCGCCGGTGGCCCCCTCATCGATCTTCTGGGCTGGCGCACCGTCTTTTTGGTTCAGGCCGTCCTCTCGGCCGCGGCGCTCGCCCTTGCGTATGTCGTTCTGCGCGAGACCCCGCGTCGCGAGGCCCGCTTCGACGTCGCCGGCACGATCGCTCTGGGCGTCGGGGTGTCCGGTTTGATGTTCGTGCTCGGGCGGATCCGGGAGGTGGCGTGGCGCGATCCTTCGATCTGGGGAGCAGGGCTCGTTGGCGTGGCGGGCCTTCTCTTCTTCGTGGCCATCGAGCGCCGTGCCGTGGCACCCCTGCTCCCGCTGGAGTTCTTCAAGAACGCGAATTTCAGCGCATCGATTGCATCCAACGCGTTCAATGCGGCCGCCTATATGGGAGCCTTCGCGGTGGCGCCCCTTTTGTTCCTCGAGGTCTTCGGATTCTCGGTCACGGCGACCGCGGGCCTCCTGCTCATCCGGACGTCGAGCCTCACCATTGGCTCCCCCATGGGCGGCCGATTGGGCACGTGGTGGGGAGAGCGAGCGGCGGCGCTGACCGGCTGCGCGGTGATGACGCTTGGCCTCCTGGTTCTCTGTGTGGGCGCGCTCGAGGTTTCGGTGGGGATCGTAGCGGTCGGGCTGGTGCTGCAAGGGCTCGGTCATGGGTTCGCACAGCCCCCGCTCACCTCGGCAGCCGTGGGGGCGGTCCCCGATGCCGACCTCGGAATCGCCGCCGCGACCAACCGGCTCACCGGGCAGGTCGGCGTTGCCTTCGGGATCACCGCGCTCACGATGGTGTATGGCGGCACGCACGCCCCACGGGCGTTCGGTCGGGCATTTCTCCTCGGGGCGGCGCTTTCGGTCGTGTCCTTCGTCATCGCCCTGGCGATGCGACGGCCGGCGGCCCCCGTCCGGGGTTAGCCGGGCGGGCGGCGGGCGGCGGCGGGCGAGCGGCGCAGCTTCCAGGCGCGCCAGAGGCGCCCGGCGGTGCGTCGCAGCCAACCGATCTCGCTCGAGTCGATCAGAACACCGTCCCGGTAGATCTCGACCCGGCCTCCGACGACATGCTGCTCGATCCCGTCGGGAAGCAGAATCCGATAGGGGTGCTCGGGATGGGCAGCGCGGTCGGCGTCACTGATGCGGACGTAGGCAGAGGCCCGGTACTCCCCGGCAATCTCCCGAAGCCGCTCCGACCGCTCGAAGGCCCCCGGGGATTCCTCGTGGATCTCGAGCCAAAGCCGATCGCCACGGAAGACCAGGTCGAGGACGGCACCGAGGCGATCCGGGCGATCCTCGTCTCCGAAGGAGCCCAGAAGCCAGGCGCACGCGTAGCGCCGACAAATCGACGGGCGGGAGTCATAGATCGAGCAGCCGGACCTGTCGGAACGGAGTTTCTCGCACGGTTGTCTTGCCGGCTTTGCGAGTTCGTCGACGCGAAGCACGGTGCAACACGACGCACACGGACCGCAGGAGCGACAATGATCCGGCATCACGCCTCCTCCACCGCGTAGGCGTCGGCGTGGCGGTCACGCAGGAGAGACTTCTGAACCTTTCCCATCGCATTTCGCGGAAGCGCGTCCACGAGGAAGACGCGGCGTGGGTGTTTGAACCCAGCCAGCCGTTCGCGAAGCGCTGCGCGGATTTCGTCGGCCGTGGGCGCGGCGCCGTCCTCCGCCACGATGAAGGCCGTGACGGCTTCACCGAAATCCGGGTGGGGTAGGCCGACGACCGCGGATTCGCCGACGCCGGGTATCTCATCGAGGTGGAGTTCGATCTCCTTGGGGTAGACGTTGTAGCCGCCGCTGATGATGAGGTCGCTCGAGCGGCCCGCCAGCGTGAGTCGGCCATCGGCCGAGAGCGAACCGAGATCGCCGGTCCGGAAGAAACCCTCTTCGTCGAAGGACTCCCGTGTCGTCTCGGGACGTTTCCAGTAGCCCGCGAAGACGCCGCGCCCGCGGACTTCGACGCCACCGACCTCGCCCGGTGCACTCGTCGAGCCGTCCGCGTTTCGCACGCGTAGGTCGACGTCGGGCAGGCGATGGCCGACGGTGCCCTCGATGCGAGCGCCGTCGACGGGGTTCGACGTCAAAATGCCGGTCTCGGTCATGCCATAGCGTTCGAGCACGGCATGTCCGGTTCGTTCGGCGAAGGCGCGAAAGATCGCTTCGGGAAGTGGTGCCGAGCCCGAGATGAAGAGGCGCACGTGGCGACAGCTCTCGCGGTCGAAGCCGGGGGTGGCGAGCAGTCGCCGGTAGAAGGTGGGCACTCCCATCATCACTGTGGCGCGGGGAAGAGCCGCGCGCACCGTCTCGGGATCGAAGCGGGGGAGAAATTCGACAGGGGAGCCGCCGAGCATCGCGCAGTGGAGCGCGACGAAAAGGCCGTGCACGTGGAAGATGGGGAGCGCGTGCAGCAGGACGTCGTCGGGACGCCAGGCCCACGTCTGGAAGAGCGCCCGTGCGTTCGTGGCGAGGTTCTCGTGGGTGATCATCGCCCCCTTGGGGCGGCCGGTCGTCCCCGAGGTGTACAGCAGAGCAGCGAGATCCGATCCCGCGCGGGGGATCACGTCCTCGTACGGGGGAAGACGGGCGGCTTTTTCGACCAGGGTTCCTTCTTCCCGGTCGCCGAGAGTCAGGATTTTGAGGCCGGCATGCTCCTCCACCATTCCGGCGGCTCGTGTCGCATCCTGTGGGCGACCGACGTGAATGCGTGGCTCGGCGTCCTCGAGGGCATGGCGGAGCTCCGCTGCGGTGTAGGCGACATTCAGTGGGAGATGGACGGCACCGATGCGGAGGCAGGCGAGATAGAGCGCAACAGCGTCCGGGGATTTCTCGATCTGAACCGAGACCCGATCTCCAGCGGTCACGCCAGCCGCTCGCAAGGCGGCCGCGAAGGCGGCACTGCGGGCGGTCACCTCGCGATAGGACCGGGGCGCGCCCGAGGCGGGACGCAGGAAGATCGCGTCGAGGCGTGGAGTGAAGGCCTGATGGAGGATCTCGAAAAGGTTTTCGCTCATGAGGGTCCGGGGAGGATGTCGCACGCCCCGGAGGGATTCGCTACCGTCGCGCCATGAGCCATGACGAGGCCCCGATTACGAAGCGTTCGAGCCGCGACCCCGAGCAACTGCGCGCTCGCATGGAGGCCTGGCTCGCGACGCGCCTTCCCGCGGGAGCCCATCCGCGCGTTTTGGAGTTGTCCAGTCCCGCCTCCAACGGCATGTCGAGTGAGACCCTCCTTTTCGATGCGACCTGGCAGGAGGACGGCGCACCCAGGCAGGGCTCGTTCGCGGCGCGGGTCGAGCCCGATCCGGGCGACGTCCCGGTCTTCCGCGAGTACGACCTCGAAACACAATTTCGTCTGATTCGGCTCGTCGGGGAGACGACCGAGGTGCCGGTGCCGGCCGCGCGTTGGCTCGAGCTCGATCCCGACCCCCTGGGTGCCCGCTTTTTCGTCATGGACCGCGCTCCGGGGCGGGTGCCCCCCGACGTGATGCCTTACAACATGGACAGTTGGCTTCTGGCCGCCGATCGTGCGGATCAGAAGACGCTCGAAGAGAGTACGATCGGGGTGCTGGCCCGTCTGCACGCCCTCGACGTGTCTTCGGTCGACGTGTCCTTTCTGGAACTCGACGTGCCCGGGGAGACCCCCTTGCGTCGCCACGTCGAGGACTGGCGTCGCTACTACGATTGGGCTCGGGGGGATCTCCGTCACCCGGTCCTCGATCGAGCCTTCGCATGGCTCGAAGACCATTGGCCCGAAAACGAAGGCGAGACCGTCCTGAGCTGGGGAGACGCCCGCATCGGGAACATCCTCTACGACGGCTTCACGCCGGCCGCCGTCCTCGATTGGGAAATGGCGGGATTGGCCCCCCGTGAACTGGACCTGGGCTGGATGATCTTTCTGCACGTCTTCTTCGAGAACATCGCGCGCCAGGCCGGTCTGCCCGGGATGCCCGACTTCCTACGGCGCGAGAACGCGGCCGCCCTCTACACGGCGAAGACCGGTCACGAGGTGCGGAACCTGGATTTCTACGAGATGTACGCGGCGGTGCGGCACGGGATCGTGATGGCTCGGATCCACGCGCGCCGGGTGCATTTCGGCGAGGCCGAGTGGGGAGAGGACATCGACGAACCGATCATGCACCGCAACGTCATCGAGCAGATGCTCGACGGCAGCTACTGGGGCTGATTCTGGGGCGGGTGCGGTACGCGTCCGCCCACCTGCACCGTCCGTCGTGCCACCGCGAGCGGTTCGTCTTCTCCTTCCTGGACGAGGCGGACTTCGAGCGTCCATGGACCCGGGTCGCCCCGTGGAGGGGAGAGCATGATGGCGCCCTCGGCCTCGCGGCCCGGGGCCACGTCTGCCAGGAGGCGGAAGAGGGGAATGTCCTGTAGGCCGGCCTCGGGCATTCCCTGCGGTGGAATCCAGCGATAGTCGAGCCCCACGAGACCGGCGCTGACGAGACCGTTTGCGGGCCAGGTGCACGTGCTGTCGTTCGACACCCGGACGGCGACTCGCCGGGCCAGGGGAATGCGTGGAAGGCGGCGGGGACTGTCGACGTCGAGGATGCGTGCCCGACGGCATCGCGCCGGGAGCGGGTCCCGTGGTGTTCCCTCCAGGGAGTCCATCGTGCCGCGCATACGCTCGACGACCGTTTTGCGCCAGGGGCGTTCGCGAGGCAGTCTCACCTCGAAGACGTCGTCCGCGCCGAAACGAGCGACCCGCTCGAGGCCGGCGAAGGGTTCGGCGGTCCAGCGCGCGGCTTCGTGTGGCTGGAGATCGTCGCGGTGGACGACGATCCAACGCAGATCGCTCGTGTCGACGAGATTCGCCAGGGCCGCGCGTTCGGGGAGGTCGCGGATGGCGGCCGAGAAGAAGCCGGCCGACGTCGGCGGATAGGCGGTGTAGCCATTGAGGAGCGGACGCCAGTGCAGGGTGCTCGCGACCATGTAGCGCGAGTTGCGCAGGTTGCCGATCACATCCTGTTCCGTCGATTGTCCCGGAATCTCCAGGACGGCTCCCGGACCCGGTTGGTCGGCGAGCCATCGATAGACCGCGGTCTGGGACCCGGACAAACCCGAGGGCATCACGGCATGGGGCCGGGGCGCTGCCGCCCAGATCGCCAGGGCCGTGAGCGCAATCCCCGTCCCGGCGTGGATCGGGACGGGGCGATCCCGCAGCCAGCGCGCGAGGGTCAGGCCGGCAAGCGCCGCAAACGCGGCAGCGACCATGATCACGAATCGGATGGGCACCCGGATGGACGCGAACCCGGGGACCCATTGATAGGCAAGCCGGTAGGGGAGAGGCAGCAAGCGGTCCCCTCCGAGAGAAAGGTCGGGGCCGGCCGCGAGGAGAGCCGCCGCCACGGCGACCAGCCAGAGCGCGGTCGTGGGGGACGGTGTCGGGTCTGCGGCTTGCAGGCGCCATCGACGCCAGGCCCGCTGCACCAGGTCGATCGCGACGACCACCACCGGAACGAGTCCGGCGCGCCAGATGAATTCCCGCGAGAAGAAGAGGACGGGCGACCAGGCCGCGGTGCGGATCAGAGCGAAGTCGTGGGTCGGAATCATCCCTTCGCTTCGCGCGCCGAGATAGGGGAGTGCGGCGGGGAGGAGAAGGATGGCCGCGGTGATCATCGCGAGGCCGAGTTTCAACACGGGACGCAGATCGAACACTGCTCGACCATCGGCGTGCAGCCCGCGGGCGAGCACATAGAGGGGACACAGCAAGAAGGTGAAGAATCCGATGTAGACGCATGAAAGCGCCTGGAGGACGAGAGCGGCGGCGAAACCGAGCAGCCAGCGGAAGCGGCCGTCCTCGAGGTGACGATCGACACTGAGCAGTGCCAGCGGCAGGAAGGCCATGCCCAGGTATTGCGGTTGTGGAATCGTCTCGACCCGGAAGCCCGTGAAGGTGTAGGCGGCGCCCGCCGCGAGAGCCGCCCAGCCGTTCTTCGTATGGTGACGGACGTAGAGGAACATCCCGAGCCCGGAGAGGGCGAAGCTCTCCAGGACGTAGACCTTGAGCATTGTGAGAGCACTGCCCGTCCAGGCCAGAGTGGGCGCGGTGAACGGGAGGTGGGCGAGCATGTTCTCCGAACCGGCAATCGTGTTTGGCGCGGGATGGAAGATGTTTCCGTCGAGCCATTGCGTCGGATCCACGACCATGGCGTGGGCGATCCAGCCGAGGATCCAGATGTTGAGGTTCAGGTCGGCATCGATCAGCGCACCCAGCGGCCCGGGCGCATGGGGGACGCCGTCGGAGGCGAGGAACCAGGAGCGGAAGACCCACGGCACGGCCGCGGCGTAGACGGCGAGGGCGCCGATCGCGGAGGCCACGCGGCCGCGTCGAGCCGTCACTGCGAAGCGGCCTCCGCTCCGCTCTCGCCGAGTGCTTCTTTCGTGCGGGTGATCTGATCACGAAGCCACATCACCTCGGAATGATTTTCGTCGCCGCTGGCGCGCGCGAGTTCCTGCAGGGCATCGCGTTTGACGGCAAGCGCCGATTCGTGGCGGGGCTCGGTGGAGAGGGCCATGGCCACGAGGTGGAGCGCGAGGGTGGGGCGGCCCTCTTCGAGGCGCAGGCGAGCGCGGGTGGCGAGTGCCCCCGCCCCCCCCGCGAGCTCGACGACGTCGGGGAAGGCGTCGGAGACCGGCTCGGGATAGAGTTCGGTCGTATCCTCGAAGCGGAACCAGCCGGCGTAGCCCTCCCAGATGGCCCGGACGCTCCAGGAGACCTTGCCATGGCCCTCGGAGAGGTCGAGGTGTTCCGGCAGTCGGATCTCGCGCATCAGGGTCGGCAGATCCGTGCCGGAATTCATTCCGTCCACCGTGGCGTCGTGGACGTACGCGACGGCCTCGCGCATTCGCAGGAGGTCGGCGCGGATCTTCTCTGCTCCGACGACGGGCTCGAAATGGCTCGGAACGATCATCACCGGTCCGAGCGCAATGATTCGGTCGAGGGAGTCGAGGTAGTCGCGCGCGAAACGGATCTTCTCGCCGCGAATGGTGTAGAGATTCGGCCACATCGGGAAGAGTGGGCCGAAGAAGTCGCCGCTGAAGAGGATCTTCTTTTCGGGCAACCATACCGAGATCGAGTCCTCCCCTTCCGCGCCTGGTGTATGGAGGACGACGAATTCGGTCCCACCGACTTCGAAGCGGTATTCATCGTTCACCAGACGATCGACCTCGAAGGTCGGGTAGAGGTAGGACAGCGCCATGGGCGCGATGACGTCGGGAATCGCGGGGACCGACGCGGGATAGAAGACCCGGTTGCGCCGCAGGAAGAAGGGCGCGAGTTCCTTCAAATAGCGTTGTGTCTTCGGAAACGTCTGATGGGCGATGACCTCCGTTCCCTCTTCGCGGAAGGTGTCGGTGCCGCCGACATGGTCCATGTGGGCATGGGTGACCACGATGTGGGTGATCGGTTCGCGAACGACGGGTGCGAGCTTTTCCTGGAGTCGGTCGGCCTGCGTGGGAAGGCCGGTGTCGATGAGAACGCTGCCCGCAGATGTCGTGACGAGGTTTGCATTCCCGACGCCCCGGGCCTGGTAGATGC
>JAPOLW010000230.1 GCA_029976905.1 bacterium
CCGCCAGTCCTCCCGGCTCGCCGCCCGTGGCTCCCGGTAGAACCACCAGGGACGTGTGGGATCGAGCGGCGGCCCGGGCGAGACGAAGCCATGTCTGTGCCGCCGCAATCATGCGCCGGCCCTCGCTCTGCTGTGCCCGCCCCTGTCTCCTGCTCCCGGGACGCCTCCCCTGCCCGGATCGCCATCCCCCGGCCGCGGGGTCTCCGACGCCAGCGGTATCCAGGAAAACCAGAGCGAATCCCCCCGTCGCGAGAAGAATCTCGGTTGCCGCAAAGGCGGCTACCGCATCGGGGGGGCGGACCCAGAGAAGCCGGTCCAGAGAGACGCCGGCCGCCTCCGCGCTGGTGGGGTCGAAGGCGTTGGCGAGATCGACCCAGGCAGCAAAATGACCGGCCCCCGTCGTGCAGGCCAGGAGGTGCTGCGCGAGACTCGTGATCCCCACCGAGCCGGCTCCAACCATCTCGGTGAGACGGCCGCGCGGTAATCCCCCCCCGAGAAGGGCATCGACTTCCGGGTGGCCGGTCGAAA
Source organism: bacterium (assembly GCA_029976905.1). Classification (GTDB taxonomy): domain Bacteria; phylum Desulfobacterota; class Binatia; order UBA12015; family UBA12015; genus VGTG01. The sequence continues at coordinate 529 of JAPOLW010000230.1, forward strand.
GACGGCTAGCACCGCCCTCTTCGGGCACCGCCAACGTGTTCCCACGACGGACGGTGCCCGGAAGACGGGAAAGCAGATCTTCGACGCGAATGGGGGAGGCAGCGGACACCTCCCGATATTCGCCTTTTGTTCGCCCCTAGGTCAAGGGGCCCGATGCCTCAATCTTCCTTAATGACGCCACATGCGATGATCTGGCGCTTCGCGGAGTTCGCCCCGCGGTACAACACCGCCGTTTTGCCCGGCAGTTCACTCATCGTGATGCCGTTGGCGGTGATCATCATCGTGGCCATACCGTTCTGACGAATGTCTACGTTGGGAAGAACACCGGCCTGCGAGTCGGTCGCGGTCAGATTGTCGCAGCTTCCCTCTGCCCGGATCCGCAGTCCATGCCGATAGACGGCATAGCCCGATGGGCTCGTCAGGGGCTGCTCCGACTGGACGTCGGGAAGATTCAGAACCTGGACCAGAACGTGAACCTGGTCGGTCTTGCTCCCCGGGTTGAAACGCAGATAGCCCACTGCGCGGCTCGAAATCCGCCCCGCCGCTGCATCGACGTGGTGGAGTTCGGCCTCGAGAGCCGCCTGCGCGGTTGCCGGGGGTGTCGCCAAAACAGCCACGGCGCCTACAAGGGCGGCCATCGAGACGGCCCGGGTCGTGAAAATCAGTCGTCGCATTTCTAGAGCCCTCCTCTGCTCGCGATTCCTGTACAACAATTCCGGTGGCGACCCAATGCCTGCCGGAGCTCCCGGCGAGAATTGCGGGCTCGCGAATCGTATAGTAGTCCGGACAATGATCCCCGGTAGCTCAGTTGGTAGAGCAATCGGCTGTTAACCGATTTGTCGCTGGTTCGAGTCCGGCCCGGGGAGCTGCAAGCCGCAGGCGGAGGAGTGTCATGAGGAAGATCGCCATCTCTACCCTGGCCGCCCTGTGCGCGTTCCTGCTCGGTCCGTCGGAGACGCGGGCCGGGGGTGCCTGCACGTACCGCATCGCCAAGGATGCCGTGAAGATCGAGTGGACCGCCTTCAAGTTCACGAACAAGCAGGCCGTCTCGGGGACCTTCAATACGACGACCCTCTCGGGGGCTACGCAGGCCGCGTCGCTGACTGAATTGGCCGGGGGGTTGTCGATGAAGATCGACGGATCCTCGATCGAGTCGGCGAATCCCGGTCGAAACGCCACCATCAGTGAGTTCTTTTTCGGGACGTTCGCCCCATCCCCCGAGATCTCGGGACGGGTCGAGAGCGTCGATGGAGACGATTCGAAGGGCACCCTGAAGATCGCGATCACGATGAACGACACCACCCGATCGGTGCCGTTTGCCTACACGATCTCCGCGGACCATCAGGTCGAGGCCACGGCTTCGATCGACATGCTCGACTTCGCACTGCAGAAGGCCTTCGACTCGATCCACCAGGCCTGCGAGGAGCAGCACACCGGGGAGGACGGGGTCTCCAAGACCTGGACCGACGTGGACCTACGCCTGACCGGCTCGTTCGAAAAGTCCTGCAGCTAGCCGCTCACTCGGCGCGCCCTCCCAGGCGCCCGATCGTTCGCCCTTTGCGCGCGACCCCCGGATCGCTTCGCTCGAGCAAGCCGCTGCTCGTCGGCTGCGTCCATCCTCTGGTCGAAGCCAAGAGCGCCCCGAATCTCAATCGGTCCCGGTCACCCAACCGTCCAGCGGCGAACCATCCTCGATCCATTTGCGGACGATCTCGCGCATGAACGACGGCACCTTCTTGCCTCGAAGCGGCATCCTCGCGCCGAGTCCGGGCCCGAGCCCCCCGTCGATTTTCTGCATCAGAAAGCTTTCTCCCGGATTGCCGGACTTCACCCGCAACCAACCGAGAGCGGCCGCGACACCGTTGACCGTCGGCTGGTCGACGAGCGAGGAGTGGGAAGAACCGGCCTCGAGGATCAGATCGGAGGCGTTGCTCTCGGAATCGTGACATCCACCGGTCGCGCACGTGGAGTTGAAGAGTTGCTTCTGGATCCGGTCATGCGTCCCCGAAAACAGATCACGCGGATCGCACTCTGCCGGAGCCGGACGGCAGACGAGGTTCAGCGTGTCGCGATCGACGAACACCTTGCCCGCACTCACATCGAAGACCGAGCGCGTCGTCATGCGAATTTTCTTGCGGCTCCCCTTGCAGCGATTGCCGGGAAACGGTCCCTGCAGCGGAACGGCCACACGGACCAGGGCCGTACAGTCCTCCGCCATCCCGGGGAGAGTGAGTTCGCCGTCGATACGGCTCTGGATCGCCTGGAAGTTGGGGTCGAACTTCTCGTCGCCATTGTCTTCGGAATGCTCGACGAAGATGCTCTCCACTCCGACCGACGAGCACTTCGGGGAGTAGGTGCTGTTGGCGCAGACCGAGAGATCGAAGCTGCACTGGCCGTCGACCACTCCATCGGCGTCGCACGAAGAATCGCCATCCACGCAGGTGATCCGGCGCGAACTCCCCTGGGGATCGGCCAGCGACTCGAAGACGGCAAGGCAGTCCGTCCGTGCCGACCCGCCGCCTCCAATGACCACCGCACTCGCCCCGGAGCTCGTCAGCAGGCACGCGGCGACCACGGCTACACCTGCTCCCATCCTTGCTTTGAACACTCGACAACCCTCCCCGATCCGCCGGCGGCGGTCTTCGCTTGGTCCTGGCATCCCGCCTCCTCGATGGCCCGTCACGCAGCAATCCGCTCCGGGCCAATCGCGCCGCTCGGAGTTTCGCCCAGGTGTCCAGAAATGGGCAAGGGACATTTTTGGCGCCTGCTTGGGGTCGCCGTCTGGACGCACGGTGCTCCTAGTGCGTTCGCGGGCTCGCATGGATCGTGCGATAGCGCCCAAGCGCCACCTTGCCTGCGGGAAGACCGCGCGGTTTTCGGACCTCGGAACGTTGCGTCCAATGGACGGCGACCCGCCCGCCGGACCGGGCCCGGGAGTACCCGGCGGCCAGGGCAGCCGCGAATTGTAGCGTCTCGCGAGGGGGGCGCTGGATTCCCTCGGGGTTGCGGATCACGACGTGCGACCCAGAGTCGCCGGCGACGTGCAGCCAGAAGTCCTTGGGCGACGCGAGGCGTAGACTGAGCACATCGTTGTCTGCGGCCGTGCGTCCGACCAGAACGGTCCAGCCGTCAGGCGAAACGAATTTCCGGGCCACCGATCGTCCCTGGTGGATTCCTTCTTCGGGATCGCTCGGCGGCGGTGGACTACCTCCAGACTTCATGAGCCTGCTCCTCGCATAGGGGACGCGCGCGCCGGCTTCCACCGTCCAGCAGCACGCCCACCGCAGTCGTGACCCGGGGCCGGGGCGCCCGGCAAACCGTCTCAGTCCGCCAGGATCTCGTCGGCGTAATAGGCCGCGCCGAGCAGCGCGGTGCGCGGATTGGTCGACACGGCCACGTCGATGTCCCGCATGAGATCGCTGAAGCGCCCCTTGTCGGTAAATCCACGCAGGAAACTTCTCTGGAGAAACGTCAGATTCTTGGGCGCAATCCCGCCGCCCACAAAGACACCACCGTAGGTCAGCGCGCGCAGGGCCATGTTGCCCGCCTCGGCTCCGTAGAGCTCGCAGAAGAGATCGAGCGCCGCGACACAGATCGGCTCGCCGGATTCGGCTGCGATCCGGGAGACGAGCGCGCTCGGGTCGCCCTCCTCCATCTGGCGCGCCAGCGCTGCCGGTTCTCGCATGCGCCCCGTGTCGCGCAGAAAGCAGTAGATTTCGTAGAGGCCGGGCCCGGACAAGACGCGCTCGCAGCTCACCCGTCCAGCGAGCTTTTCCCGCAAGTAGCGCAGAAGATCGACCTCCTCGTCGCTCCGCGGGGCGAAATCGGCATGTCCCCCTTCGGTCGCGATCGGGCGATGGCGACCGCCGTCCCAGTAGAGGTAGGCTTCCCCGAGCCCGGTCCCGGCCGCGATCACCGCAATGTTCCCGCGTCGCCTGGGACGCCTCCCTTCGTTGAGGACCACGAGGTCGGAGGGCGACAGATGCAGCATCCCGTAGGCCGTCCCTTCGAGGTCGTTCAAGAGCTTCACCCGAGGAGCACGGATCGTGGCGGCGAGCCCTCCCTCTTCGAGCAGCCAGGGGAGATTCGTCGTGCGACACGCTCCGTCGACGACCGGACCAGCCACCGCGAAGCAGGCACCACGCAAGGCCGGGCGCCCGACCTCCTCGAGAAAGGGCTCCACGATCGCGTCGAGCGAGGCATGGTCACGGCTGGGAGCCTCGAATTCCCGCACGACCGTCAGTTCTGCATCCGTCTCCTCGAAGAGACCCAGAACGGTCTTCGTACCACCGATGTCTCCCGCCAGGATCAAGCCGCCTCGCCCCCCCCGCAGTCATGCGTCGCCGGCGAACCCTCGAACCTCATCCTCCCGAAGCGCGTTCGATGTGCCCCCCGAACTGCAGCCGCATGGCGGAGCAAACCTTCTCCGCGAACGTATGGCTCCGACGCGAGCGGAAACGTGCGTACAGAGCCGAGGTCAAGACCTCGGCGGGCACCGCCTCCTCGATCGCCGCCTGGATCGTCCAACGACCTTCACCCGAGTCCGCGACGACGCCGCTATAGCCATCGAGATGGGGATCATCGACCAGGGCCGCCGCGGCGAGATCGAGCAGCCAGGCTCCGACGACGCTGCCGCGCCGCCAGACTTCGGCCACATCGGCAACATTGATGTCGTAATCGAGGTCCCGATGCATCCGCGGCGCCGTCTCCGCATCGACCTTCTGGTCCCGGATATCGACATCGGCGTTTTCCAGGATGTCGAAGCCTTCGGCGAAGGCCGCCATGATGCCGTACTCGACGCCGTTGTGGACCATCTTGACGAAGTGTCCCGCTCCGGGCGGTCCGCAGTGCAGGTAGCCCTCTTCTGCCGTGCCGCCGACTTTTTCGCGCCCGGGCGTGCGCTCGACGTCCCCCCGGCCGGGTGCGATCGCCTTCCAGATCGGCTCGAGATGGCGGACGGGTTCGTCGCGACCGCCGATCATGAGGCAATACCCGCGCTCGAGGCCCCAGACGCCGCCGCTGGTGCCGCAATCGATGTAGTGAACTCCGCGCGGGGCGAGCGCCTCGGCGCGCGCGCGATCGTCGCGGAAATAGGAATTCCCACCATCGATCAGGATGTCATCCTCTTCGAGGAGCGGTCCGATCTCGTCGACGACCTTGCCCGTGACTCCCGCCGGCACCATCATCCAGACGGCACGGCGGCGCTCCAGCTTTGCGACGAAGTCCTCCATGGACGTCGAACCGACGGCACCTTCCGCGGCCAGTTTACCCACCGTCTCGGGATCGGTGTCGTAGACCACGCAGGTGTGGCCGGCCCGCATGAGCCGCTTGACGATGTTATATCCCATCCGCCCGAGACCGATCATTCCGAGTTGCACGCAACATTCTCCTTCTCGCTGCGGCCGACAGAGCCACCGTCGCGTTCCATGGCGACCACGTCTTCTCCGGCCTGAACCAAAACCACGTCGGCCATCCCGACGAAAAGCCCGGTGCCGAGAACGCCAGGGATCGCAAGGATCCGTCGCTCCAGGCCCGCCGGGTCGTCGATCGGGCCGACGGCGCAGTCGAACACCAGGTTGCCGTTATCCGTCTGGTAGGCAGCCCCGTCTGCCTCACGAACGCGGGGCGTACACCCAAGAGCCTGTAGTTCCCGCTCGGCGAGCGCCGCCCCGAAGGGGAGAACTTCGACCGGCAACCGACCCCGCTCGCCCAGGTGCTGCACGACCTTTTCGTCGCCAACG
>JAPOLW010000231.1 GCA_029976905.1 bacterium
GGGTTAGAGTCAGGGCTGGGCTAGGGGTAGAGTCACGTTTAGGGTAAGGGTTAGGGGGGTTAGGGGTAGGGGTAGCGCACCGGTTGCCGAGCATGTGCTTTAACTCTCCCTCCATCACCTGGCCAGGCAATTTGCGGCGCGGACGATCGAGAAGACGTATACCGCCCTCGCCATCGGTGCTCCGCCGGAATCCCCGGGGGTCGTCGATCTGCCGATCGGGCGGGATCCGACGGACCGCCGCCGCATGCAGGCGCGAGCCGGGCAGAAACGTTCTGCGCTCACCCGGTACAAGGTGTTGGCGCGTCTGGGCGGTGAGCGGCCGCTCGCCTCGCTCCTCGAGGTCTCCCCCGAGACCGGTCGCACCCATCAGATACGTGTCCACCTCGCGAGCCTCGGACACCCCCTGGTCGGGGATCTGCTCTACGGGAGCGGCCGGGTCCGGCGTGGCAGTGGCGAGTCGAGTCACAAGACGGTGCTCGAAGGGTTCCCTCGACACGCGCTTCACGCCGCGCGTCTGCGCTTGCGGCATCCCCGCGACGGCGCCTGGGTCGAGTATGAGGCGCCGCTTGCGGCGGACCTGCAGGCGCTGCTCGAGAATCTGCGCCGCCCTGACGCATCGGTATCGGCTGACGGGACGTAGAGGTCACCACCATGGACCAGAAGCGCCCCGAAACCCTCGCCCGCGGGCTTGACACGGATTCGGCCCCGGCCTAGAGAGCCCGGGGCGTGGCCGATCGGCCGCGTCTTCGAGTCTTCCCCACGGCCGCGGCGCTCTCGTCCCCGGTCCTTCCCAGTCATTACCCCCACGCCCTGAAGGAACCATCGATGAGCCCACGACGATCCGAGGCGGCCGACGCCAAGGACAAGCCCACGCGCTCCCGGGCGCGTGTCCGTGCCGCGGCAGCCGCGGCGGGAGGCGCCGACGGCGAGTTTGAGGTCGAGGTCGGCGGCGGAGTTGCGGCCGAAGAGGCCGAGCCCGAACCTGCCTCTCCTCCGCCCGACGGCGAGGCGCCGCCCCCCATCCATCTGGCCGCGCTCAAGGCCATGGACATCCAGGAACTCGCCCGGATGGCGCGCGACTTCGCCGTCGAAGACGCCTCGGCGCTCCGTCGGCAGGAGCTCATCTTCGGAATCCTGCAGGCGCAGACCGCTCGTGCGGGCCAGATCGCCGGCGAAGGGGTCCTGGAGGTCCTACCCGACGGCTTCGGCTTCCTGCGCTCGCCCGATTACAACTACCTGCCGGGACCCGATGACATCTACATCTCGCCGTCCCAGGTCCGGCGCTTCAACCTGCAGACCGGGGACGTGGTGGCGGGACACGTGCGACCCCCGAAAGAAGGAGAGCGGTACTTCGCGCTGCTCAAGGTCGACGAGATCAACTACGAAGCGCCCGGTCGGGCGCGCGAGAAGATTCTCTTCGACAACCTCACGCCGCTCTACCCCCAGGAGCATCTTCATCTCGAGCACCGCCCCGACGAGGCCACCGGCCGGATCCTCGATCTCATGACGCCCATCGGGCGGGGGCAGCGCGCTCTCATCGTCGCGCCGCCGCGCACCGGCAAGACCGTGATGTTGCAGAACATCGCGCACGGCATCACCCAGAACCACCCCGAGGTGATGCTGATCGTTCTTCTGGTCGACGAACGGCCCGAGGAAGTCACCGACATGCAGCGGTCGGTGCGTGGCGAGGTCGTGAGTTCGACCTTCGACGAGCCGCCGACCCGGCATGTGCAGGTTGCGGAGATGGTCATCGAAAAGGCCAAGCGCCTGGTCGAACATGGTCGAGACGTCGTCATCCTGCTCGACTCGATCACGCGACTGGCGCGCGCCTACAACACGGTCGTGCCGCCCTCGGGGAAGGTCCTGTCGGGTGGCGTCGACTCCAATGCCCTGCACAAGCCCAAGAAATTCTTCGGTGCGGCGCGCAACATCGAGCACGGGGGCTCGCTGACCATCATCGGCACCGCCCTGGTGGACACCGGGAGCCGGATGGACGAGGTGATCTTCGAGGAGTTCAAGGGGACCGGCAACATGGAGGTCCACCTGGATCGGCGCTTGATCGACCGGCGGATCTTCCCGGCCATGGACATCAACCGGTCGGGGACCCGCAAGGAAGAGCTCCTCCTGCCCTCCGAGACACTCAATCGGGTGGCGATCCTGCGGCGGCTCCTCTCCCAGCTCAACCCCGTCGAAGCCATGGAATTCCTCCTCGACAAGCTCCAGGGAGCCAAAACAAACGAAGAATTCATCGAATCGATGAATTCGTGAAGACCCCGGAGCGGGCGGCTTTGCTTCGTCCGGGGGCCTTTGCTACCCGCTGAGGGTTGAGCAGACCCCGGTGCGAGTCGCACCGCGGGGCTCTTTTTCACGGAGATAGTATGCCCGAGCCGACTATGAAACAGCTGCTGGAGGCCGGAGTCCACTTCGGTCACCAGACGAGCCGATGGAATCCGAAGATGAAGCGCTACATCTTCGGTGCGCGCAACGGAATCTACATCATCGATCTCCAGCAGACGGTGAAGATGTTCCGGGAGGTCTACTCCCAGGTGCGTGATCTCGCCGCGCAGGGGGGGCAGATCCTCTTCGTCGGCACCAAGAAGCAGGCCCAGGATCCGATCAAGGAAGAGGCTCTGCGTTGTGGTGGCTTCTTCGTCAATACGCGCTGGCTGGGAGGCATGCTCACGAACTTCCAGACGATCAAGGCATCGATCGATCGTCTCAAGAAGCTCGAGGAGATGCTGCAGGACCCAGCGACCCAGGAGGCCTTCACCAAGAAGGAGATCCTGAACCTCTCGCGTGAGCGCGACAAACTGGACCTGTCGCTCGGTGGCATCAAGGACATGCGCAAGTTGCCGGACGCCGTGTTCATCATCGATCCCAAGCGCGAGGAGATCGCGGTCCAGGAAGCCAACAAGCTCGGCATCCCGGTGGTCGCCGTGGTCGATACGAACTGCGACCCCGAGGTCGTGGACTACAAGATTCCAGGCAACGACGACGCAATTCGCGCCATCCGGCTCTTCTGCAACTCGATCGCCGACGCGATCGTCGAGGGGCGGGCGATCCACGACGAGCGCGAGCAGGCCGAGGGCGGCGAGCCGACGCCGGCCGGAAGCGGAGAGCAGGGGCCGCCGCCTGCGGTGGGCGGCGCCGACGAGCCCGCGGCGCCCGCAGGCGCCTGAGTTCCCCCGTCCCGGCAGCGCGTTTCCGGGGACATCAAGCCGCGGCGTCTCGCGGCGGCTGCAAGCGGGCCGCGGCGAAGGCCGCATCATCCAGAGGTCAGACGAGAGTGGGAATTTCAGCGTCACAGGTGAAGGAGCTCCGCGAAAAGACCGGCGCGGGGATGATGGACTGCAAGGCGGCCCTCGAAGCCGCCTCGGGTGACATGGAAGGTGCGATCAAGCACCTGCGCGAGAAGGGACTCGCGACCGCCGCCAAGCGGGCGGGGCGGGTCGCTGCCGAGGGCATGGTCGTAGCCCGGCGCGTCTCCACGGGGGAGTCCATTCTGCTCGAACTCAACTGCGAGACGGACTTCGTCGCCAAGACGCCCCAGTTCAAGGAGCTGGCCGATCAGCTGGCCAGTGTGCTCGAAGGACACTCCGAACTCGATGGAGAGTCCGACGCGACCTCGGTCGGCCTCGAGAACATGCAGATTCCCGGAGCGGGCAGCGTCGCCGACACCATCGCCGAGCGGATCGCTTCGATGGGGGAAAGCGTCGTCGCGCGCCGCGTCGCCCGACTGGCTCCCGGTGATGGAGAGGGTGTCGTCGGTTCCTACATCCACGGCGGCGGCAAGATCGGCGTTCTGGTCGCGGCCCGGACGTCCGCTTCAGGCGAAGCGGCGGGAGAGGTCGAAGGGCTGCTCCGGGATCTGGCAATGCAGGTCGCGGCCGTGAGTCCGCGCTTCACGCGCCGGGAGGACGTCCCGGCCGCCGAACTCGAGAAGGAGAAGGAGATCTACCGGGGCCAGGCGGCCCAGAGCGGCAAGCCTGAGCAGGTGATCGAGAAGATCGTCGCCGGCAAGATCGAGAAATTCTTCGCAGAATCGTGCCTGGTCGAGCAGGAGTACATCCGCGACACGAACCTGACGGTGGCCAAGTTGGTCGAGGAGGCCAGCCAAAAGGCAGGGGCTCCGATCGAGGTCACGCGGTTCGTGCGGCTCCAGCTGGGCGAAGCGTCGGGCGAGGCCTGAGAGGCCCACCCGGTGGCGTCGGACCTCGCCTATCGCCGGGTTCTCCTGAAGCTGTCCGGGGAAGCTCTTGCCGCTCCGGGGAGCTTCGGCATCGACGACGATCGCCTGGCGCAATTCGCCCGGGAAATCGTGGATGTACACGGCCTCGGCGTCGAGGTCGCCGTGGTCGTGGGCGGCGGGAACATCTTCCGCGGGGGTTCGGGCAACACCCACGGGATCGAGCGGGCGACGGCCGACTACATGGGCATGCTGGCGACGATCATGAACGCCCTGGCCCTCCAGGCCGCCGTCGAGCACCTGGGGGTGCAGACGCGGGTGCTCTCGGCCCTGGAAATCAAAGAGGTTTCCGAGCCCTACATCCGTCGGCGGGCCACCCGCCACCTCGAAAAAGGCCGCGTGGTTCTCTTCGCCGCCGGAACGGGGAACCCGTTCTTCACCACCGACACCGCGGCCAGCCTGCGCGCCATCGAAATCGGCGCCGAGGTTCTGATCAAGGCGACCCGGGTCGACGGGGTCTACGACTCGGATCCGGAGGTCAATCCCGCGGCGAAGAAGTTCGCGGAGTTGACCTATCTGGACGTCCTGAGCCAAAAGCTCAAGGTCATGGATTCCACCGCGATTTCGCTCTGCATGGACAACGACCTACCGGTTCTGGTCTACAATCTCCTGGTGCCCGGGAACCTGACCCGGGTGGCCCGTGGGGAGCCGATCGGGACCATGGTCCGTGGAGGGGCGTCGTGATCGACGAGGTGCTGGAGCAGTTGGGGGACGAGATCGAGGCGACGGCGAAGTCGCTCGCAAAGGAGTTCAATCGTGTGCGGACGGGGCGCGCCGCCCCGTCGCTGCTCGATGGGATCTTCGTCGACTACTACGGAGCCAGGACCCCGCTGAACCAGCTGGCGACCGTCAACTGCCCCGAAGCCCGTTTGATCGTCGTGACCCCCTTCGACAAGGGAGCGATCGGCGAGATCGACAAGGCCATCATCGCCTCCGATCTCGGCCTGAACCCGATCAACGACGGCAAGCTCGTTCGGATCCCGATCCCGGAATTGACCGAAGAGCGTCGCCGGGATCTCGTCCGGCAGGTAAAGAAAGTCTCCGAGGATTTTCGCGTCTCCATGCGCAACCACCGTCGCGATGCGAACGAGATGCTCAAGGAGCTATTGAAATCCAAGGAAATCGCCGAGGACGATCATCGGCACGCGCAGGACCGGGTGCAAGCTCTGACCGATGAGGGTATCAAGAAGATCGACGCGGCGTTGAAAACCAAAGAAGAAGAGATCATGGCGGTTTGAGGCTGTAGGGGTGGGGAGCGCAATGACTTCATTATCGTCTCGCATGCGGCAGCTCGTCCGGGGACTCGATCTCGCACGTTTGCCCCGCCATGTGGCCATCATCATGGATGGGAATGGTCGCTGGGCATCGAGTCGCGGCTTCGAGAGACTCTACGGGCATCGGCGCGGCAAGGCGTCCGTGAAGGCGATCGTCGAGCTCTCGCGCAAGATCGGGATCGAGTACCTCTCCCTCTACGCATTCTCGGCCGAAAACTGGCAGCGACCGGAGAGCGAGGTCAAGGGCCTCATGAATCTCCTCAAGCGCTACGCGACGACCGAACTCGATCGGATGATGAAGAACGGCGTCCGGCTGAAGGTCATCGGCAACATGCGCAAGCTGCCGGCGGACGTTCGTCAGGCGTTGCGGCACAGCGTGGAGACGACCAAGCGCAACAAGGATCTCACCGTGATCCTGGCGATCTCCTACAGCGCGCGCGAAGAGATCGCGAACGCGGTCAAGGGCATCGCGCGCCGCGTGAAGCGTGGCGAGATGGATCCGGAGGACGTCACCGAGGAGACCATCGCTTGCAGCCTCGGGACCGCGGGGATTCCCGACCCCGATCTGCTGATTCGCACCAGTGGGGAGGTGCGCCTCTCGAACTTCCTGCTGTGGCAGGTGGCCTACACCGAGATCTACATTACCGAGACGCTCTGGCCGGACTTCCGTGAGAAGCAGTTCATCGAGGCCCTGGTCCAGTTCCAGAAGCGAGAGAGAAGATTCGGCC
>JAPOLW010000232.1 GCA_029976905.1 bacterium
CTGAAGGAAGGTGCTGTAAATCGCGACAACAGGGCGTAAACCTTCACAGGCCATGCCGGCAGCCAGCGTGACCGCATGCTGCTCGGCGATTCCAACATCGACGTATTGACCAGGAACAGCCTTTTGGAGGAGGTCGAGTCCGGTGCCGGTTGGATCCCCTTCGTCGTCGAGGCGATGGACTGGCAGTGGCGAAATAGTGGTGTGGCGCGCGAACACCCCGAGTACGACCTTCTGCCCAGCGAGTACTTCGAGCGGCAGATCTTTGCGAGCTTCTGGTTCGAGGAAGACGGTATCGAAGCAGCCTTGCGGCGCTTTCCGGGCAACATGCTCTACGAGACGGACTACCCGCATCCCACCTGCCAGGCACCCGGACCGGCCAGTGCGGGGACGCATCCGCGCGTCTATGCGGAGAAGGTGCTCGCCGACCTTCCCGAGGACATCGTGCGGCGGGTTCTCCACGACACGGCGGCGGAGTTGTACGGCGTCGCTGCGCCGGGTGCGTGAGGGCCGCCGTGGGCCTTCGCCGCGTCGGCCACCGGATCGGTTGGACGGTGCTCGCGCTCGGGTTTGGTCTGCTGGCGTGTACGGGTGCGGATCGCCTCGATGGCGAGGTCGAAGGTCCACCGCGGTCGGCCGGTGCGCTCGCCGAACAACGAGCACGCCAGACGCGGGCGGGAGACGCGCTTGCGCAGCAGGCCGACGGTCCGCGCACTCTCCCCGAAAAACAGATCCTCTTTGGCGACCTGCACGTGCACACGACGTACTCCATCGATGCGTTCACGATGGCGCTGCCGATCATGGGCGGGCAGGGCGCCCACACCCTGGCCGATGCCTGTGACTTCGCCCGGCACTGCGCGGAACTCGATTTTTTCAGTCACAACGATCACGCCGAGGGCCTGATCCCCGAACATTGGGCGGCGACCAAGGAGGCGGTCCGGGCCTGCAACGACCGCGCCGGGGACGCGACCGACCAGGACCTGATGGTCTTCGCGGGTTGGGAGTGGACCCAGGTCGGCCTCACGCCCGAGACGCACTGGGGGCATCGCAACGTGATCTTCCGCGGGCAGGAGGAAGACGAGTTGCCGGCCCGGCCGATCGACTCACGCCCCTGGGGCGGCGACATCGGACTCTTCAAGACGACGCGGCAGGCAAGCCGGGCGCGCTTCGTCGATCCGCTCCATTGGGGCCAGTACGACGACCTGGTCTGGTTGCTGGACCGGGTCGAGGCGTGGCCGGAGTGTCCGCGCGGCGTCGACAGCCGGGAGTTGCCGCTCGATTGTCACGAGAACGCACCGACTCCCGACATCCTTCACGAGAAGCTCGATCAGTGGGGCTTCGAGACCCTGGTCATCCCGCACGGTACGGCGTGGGGTTCGTATACCCCGCCGCTGGCGTCGTGGGACAAGGCCCTCGCGCGGCGCTACCACGACGAAGACAAGGTCCGTCTCGTCGAGGTGATGTCCGGGCACGGCAATAGCGAGGAGTATCGCTCCTGGCGCAATTTCGTGGAGAAGGACGGTGCCCCGGTCTGCCCGGAGCCGACCGCGGACTTCCTGCCGTGTTGCTGGCAGGCGGGCGAGATCATGCGCCGTCGCTGTGGCGACCTGCCGGCGGACGAGTGCGAGCGACGCGTGCAGGAGGCACGGCGACTCGCGATGGAGGCGAACGTCGCGCCGGCCTTCGTCTTTCCCGATTCCGCCGCCGAAGATTGGCTCGATTGCGATCAGTGTCGGGATTGCTTCAAGCCGTCCTTCAATTATCGGCCCACCGAATCGGTGCAATATGCGATGGCCTTGAGTCGTCCCGAGGAAGTCGACGCGCAGGGGCGCCCGTTGCGCTTCCGGCTTGGCTTCATCGCCTCGACCGACGACCACACCTCGCGGCCGGGGACGGGGTACAAGCAATACGCGCGCAAGAAGATGACGTTCTCGCCCGGACTCCAGTCGGATTTCCTCAGTCCGCGATCCGCTCTCGGGCAACCGGAGGACCCCCGTCGTGCGCAGGCGGTCGATGTGGAGGCGCGCACCATGGACTCCGAGCGCGTCACGAGCTTCACCTATCCCGGCGGTCTGGTGGCGGTGCACGCGGCGGGTCGCACCCGCGAGGCGGTCTGGGCGGCACTGCGAAGCCGCGAGGTCTACGGCACCAGCGGCCCCAAGATCCTCTTGTGGTTCGACCTCGAAAACGGCCCGGACGGCGCGCTTCCGATGGGGAGCGAGGTCGAACTCGACCGGGTGCCCCGCTTCGAGGTGCGGGCGGCCGGGGCCTTCGTGCAGAAGTCGGGCTGCCCGGAGCGGGTGCGCACGGCGCTTACGCCCGAGCGCCTCGAAGCCCTCTGTGCCGGCGAGTGCGAGAACCCATCGGACGAGCGCCATCCCATCGAGGCGATCGAAGTGGTGCGCATCCGGCCCCGCCTCTCTGCCGACGAAGATCCCGCCGACCTCATCGAAGATCCCTGGAAGCGCTTTGCGTGCCCTCCGGATCCGGCGGGATGCACGGCGCGGTTCGAGGATCGGGAGTTCCCCGCCTCCGGGCGTGATGCGGTCTACTACGTCCGTGCGGTGCAGTCGGCGACTCCGGCGATCAACGGAGCGCTCTTGCGGACGACCTTCGACGGGGACGGCAACGCCGTGTCCACCACCCCCTGCTACGGGGACTATCGCGTCGACAGGGAAGACGACTGCCTCGCGCCAGCCCGGGAGCGCGCGTGGTCGTCGCCCATTTTCGTCGACCATCGCCCGGCCGCATCCTCTTCGGGGGCGGCCGCGCCGGAGATCGGATGAAACGCGTTCTCGTTGGATTGGGCGTACTCTTCGCGCTCCTGCTCGCCATTCTCGTGATTCGCGCGCTGCCGACGGGCGCGCCCGCCGCGGGCGGCGCGACGGTCGAAATTCCGCTCGACGAACCTGCGATCGCCGGGCGCCTGGCCGAGGCGATCCGGATCCCCACCGTGTCGCCGGCGCCGCCGGCCGAGCGCGACCCGAAACCGTTCGAGGACTTCCTCGTCTGGATGGAAGGCGCCTACCCTGTCCTACACGCGACGCTTTCCCGCGAGCGGGTTGGCGGCTCCAGCCTGCTGTATACCTGGCCCGGCACGGATCCCGACGCAGCTCCCGTCTTGTTGGCCGCGCACTACGACGTCGTGCCGGTGAACCCCGGCAGCGAGTCCGCGTGGACCTACCCCCCCTTCGCGGGGACCATCGCCGATGGATACGTCTGGGGGCGCGGCGCGCTCGACGACAAGAACGCCGTCGTGGCGTTGCTCGAGGCGGTAACCGTTCTGATCGAGAGCGGCTTTCGCCCCGAGCGGACCGTCTACCTCGCCTTCGGGCACGACGAGGAGATCGGGGGGCAGGAGGGCGCGCGCGCCATCGCCGAGCGCCTCGAGTCGAGAGGGGTGCGGGCGGCGTGGTCGCTCGACGAAGGCTCCTACGTCGTCGAGGGTGTCCTCCCGGGACTCGACGTGCCCGTGGCGAGCGTCAACGTGGCCGAGAAGGGCTACCTGACCCTGGAGCTCGTGGCGCGAGGAGAGGGGGGACATTCCTCGATGCCGCCGCCCGAGACGGCGGTGGGGATTCTCGCGGTGGCGATCGCCCGCCTGCAGGACGAGCCGATGCCGAGCGGGATCGACGGGCTGACGGCGGAGTTTCTCGATGCGCTGGCCGGTCATCTCCCTTTTCCCCTGCGGCTCGCCGTCGCCAACCGCTGGCTCTTCGGCGGTCTGATTGCAAGCCAACTCGGTGGGATCGGACCCGGCAATGCGCTGGTGCGTACGACGACGGCTCCGACGATGCTCACCGGCAGCATCAAGGAGAACGTCCTGCCGACCGAGGCGGTGGGGACGGTGAACTTTCGCCTGCATCCGCGCGATTCGATCGCCGACGTCCTCGCGCACGTCGAACGGGTCGTCGACGATCCGCGGGTCGAGGTGCGCATGCCACGCCCTGGAAACGAAGCCTCGAAGGTCTCCCGCACGGATTCCGAGGGCTTCCGTTCGATCGCCCGCGCCGTGCGGGAGGTCTACGGACCGATCGTGGTGGCGCCGGGCCTGACCCTGGGCGGGACGGACTCCCGTCACTACGGACGGGTGGCGGTCGATGCCTATCGCTTCAATCCGATGCGGGTCGCGGGCGGAGACGTGGCCGGCTTCCACGGCACCGACGAGCGCATGGGCATCGAGGAGTTGGCCCTGGGAACGCGGGTCTACATCCGCCTGCTACAGATCGCCGCCGGCGCGGCGGACGCGCCCGACGCGCCCGAAGCCTAGAGCTCCTCGAGCACCCTGCGGGCCCATTTGTAGTCGGCCTTGCCATTGGGGGCCCGCTGGACGGTGTCCACGAGGGCCACCTTCTTGGGCGCCTTGTAGGCCGAGAGCTTCGATTTCGTGAAACTCACGACGGCGGCCGCACTGAGATCGGCTCCCGGACGTACCGAGGCGACCGCGGCGACGCATTGGCCGAACTTCTCGTCGGGGAGGCCGACGACCAGGCAGTCGACGATGTCGTCGTGTCGCTTGATCGTCTCCTCGACCTCTTCGGGATAGATCTTCTCGCCGGCGGAATTGATGCACTGCGAACCGCGGCCGAGCAGGGTGAGCGAGCCGTCGGCCTCGACCGTCGCCCAATCGCCGGGGAAGGAGTAGCGGACGCCGTCGATGGTGCGGAAGGTCGCGCGGCTCTTCTCCTCGTCCTTGTAGTATCCGATCGGGACGTTGCCGCCCGCGGCGACCATGCCGGTCTCGCCCGACCCGGGTTGGACTTCGCGGCCGTCTTCGGTGAAGACCTTCGTGGTCGGCGAGAGCGCGAACTTCGCGGTCTCCGCGAGGTTGCCGCGTCCGGTGATCTGGCTTCCCATGGCGCCCTCGCTCGAGCCCATGGCATCGAAGAGGAGGTAGTCGCCCCACTCCAGCAGCTGTGCCTTCACCTCCCGCGTCCACATCACGCCCGAGGAGAGGATCAACTTGATCTGCGAGGTGTCGTACAGCCGCCCGCCGTCGCGGGCTTCCTCGAGCGCGCGGATCATCGGCCGGGCAAACGCATCTCCGACGATGACGAGTTGGGTCGCCTTCTCGCGCTCGGCGACCGTCCAGAGCTCGTGCGCGTCGAAGGAGCGACCTTCGAGAGCGACCACGGTCGCCCCGGCGCTGTGGGGCATCATCGTTCCGATCCAGCCGCCGGTGCCGTGCATCATGGGGCACGCGGGGATGGAAATGACCCCGTTTCCCTCGGCACAGGCTTGCTTTACGAGTCGTGCTGCGTGCTCCGGCGAATCGGGTAATCCGAGGCCGAGGATGGGGAAGGTCGACGTGAGGAAGCTCTGCACGAGGCCACCCATGTCGTACATCACGCCCTTGGGCATGCCGGTGGTGCCGCCGGTGTAGAGCATGTAGAGGTCGTCGCCCGATCGCTCCATGCGCGGGGCCGGCGGGGGTGCGGGGAGGACGTCGTCGTACCGCTCGGCGCCGTCCATGCTCGGGCCGCCGTCGTCGACTTCGATCCAGAGTTTCACGTCCGGGCAGCGGGGTCGCACGCGCTCGACGCGGTCGCCGAGGCTGGTGTGGAAGACGAGGGCCTCGGCGTCGGAATTCTCGAGCAGGTATTGCAGCTCGTCGTCGAGATAGCGGTAGTTGACGTTGATGGGGACCTGGCGGCCCTTGAATGCCGCGTATTGGACCTCGGTGTATTCGATGCTGTTGTAGAGGTAGAGCCCGACCTTGGCGCCCGGCCCGATGCCTGCGGCGGTAAAGGCCGACGCGAGCCGCGCACTGCGGTCGTCCCACTCCCGCCAGGTGACCCGGCGCGATCCACAGACGACGGCGTCCCGGTCGGGGACCTGATCTCCGATTGCTTCCCAGAGTGTCGCGAAATGCCATTCAGCCATGGGACACGACTACGATTTCGCGGGGTCGGAGATCAAGGGGGCAGGGGAAAGGAAGAGAAAGAGAGGAAGAAGAAAGAGGAAGAATGACCAGGGAGGAAGAATGACCAGGAGGGAGGAAGAATGACCAGGAGCCTTACCTTAACGAATAGTTTCAACGGTTAAGGTTTCGTTGCGCGCTTTTGAAACGCCACGTTTCGACCTCGGATCGCAGGGTAGTATTTTCGGGGCCAGGCTCGTGGCTTTGGTCTTGCACCGGTTCCCTGCGTGCCGAGACCAACCACTGCCGACCCGTCGCGCCCCCCTGCTCTCTTTGGCGGGGCCAAACACGCCCGCTTCCACGACCCATCGGTCGTCTATCACGTC